>JBKJQV010000188.1:0-3265 GCA_046593815.1 Sediminibacterium sp.
TATTGCTTCTTTTTTATTTAGGTTTAAAGATGAGTAGCATTTTTAAAGAGCGATTTTGGTACCATGAACCGTTTATTCGAATTACCATCGCATTCGTTATAGGTATAATTATTGGAAAATATTTTCCCTTATCTATTACCATTGCTCAATGGATTATACTTTTTTCAAGTATATTTCTGTTAGGATTTAATATATTACTTCCACGAATCAAATTTCGCTTTACTTGGATCTCAGGAGTATTCATTCACATAATAATGATTACGTTCGGCTGGATGTTAATGAATTTGAATGTTCAAAAAATAAAACCCTTCAACCATTTACCCATTAAAGTCATCTTCCAAGAGCCATTATCAAATACAAATAAATCGATGAAAACCATTGCTAGTACTGATGATCAAAAAATAATACTGTACTTTCAAAAAGATGCTCAAGTAAGAAAGCTTTCAATTGGTAGTCAAATATTACTAAATAAATATCCCGATACCATTCTCAATGCTAGTAACCCTGGTGGGTTTAATTTTAAACTATATGCCGCATCACAGAAAATATATTATCAAACTTATTTAAAAAAAGGAGATTATCAAATTGCTAATACCCAACAAATATCACTTGCTAAAAAACTTCTACATCAGTTATCAGTTTGGGTATTAAAAACAATAAATCGGTTTATACCCGAAAATAAAGAAGCAAGTGTTGCAGAAGCGCTTCTTATTGGATATAAAAAAAATTTAGATAACCAATTACTACAGGCATATAGTAACACTGGAGTAGTTCATATTATTGCTATCAGTGGATTGCATTTAGGAATGATTTATGGATTGCTTTTATTTATTTTAAAACCATTAAAAAAAATTCGAAAAAGTAAGTGGTTACAATCATTCATAATTCTTGCTATTATATGGATATTTACTTTGGTTACTGGGGCAGCTCCATCAATTTTACGTTCGGCAATTATGTTTAGTTTTATAATATTAGCTGAACAACAAGGTCGCTCTTCCCCTATTTACAATGGCTTAGCCGCATCTGCATTTTGCATTTTATATTACAATCCATTACTTTTATGGGATGTTGGTTTTCAACTTTCCTATGCTGCAGTAATTAGCATAGTAGCATTCTCTAAACCAATTACTAATGCCATATACTTCGAAAATAAATTATTAAGAAGCGCTTGGCAACTAACATCCATAACTTTATCAGCGCAGATTTGCACGCTACCACTTCTGCTTTTTTATTTTCACCAGTTCCCCAATCTTTTTATTTTTACCAACTTTATTGCTATTCCATTATCCGGATTAATATTGTATTTAGAGATATTATTACTTGCAATATCGCCCATAACTTCAATTGCAACAGTAATAGGAAAGCTTACCGCATTTTTAATACAACAGATGAATGAGCTGATAGAAAATACTGCCAAGATTCCATTTGCGGTAACTGAAAATATTCAAATTAATTTTTGGCAAACACTTTTTTTATACATTTTTATCATTTGCTCGGCAATTTGGATGTTGAAGAAAAAGTCATCAATATTTTTACTAGCGCTTTTTAGTATTACCATATCTATAGGAATTAGAAGCTTTAGTTTTTTAAAAACAAAGCAACAACAAAAAATCGTTGTTTATTTTGCTCCAAAGCTTTCAGTCATTGATATTATCAATGGGAATAAACACCAATATATTGGCAACCCGTCAATTTATAAGGATCCATTATTAGTAAAAAATTATTTGTCGCCTACTAGGATACTCTACCGAGCATCGGAACCAACGTTATTTATCAATAGTAGCAACCTTATTTTTGGTACTACTAAAAAACTGTTCATTATTAATGATAAATTAAATTTATCCTCAATTACTGTTCATCAAAACATCGATCTTATTATACTAAGTGGCAACCCAAATATCAGTTTAACACAAATCATTCAGCATATTAATTGCAACCTGTATGTATTTGATTGTAGCAATCCAATGTGGAAAATAGAAAGATGGAAAAAAGAAGCAGAGAACTTACATTTGCGCTATCATTCAGTACCACAAATGGGTGCTTTTGTATTTAATTTATAGACTTTTACCCCTTACTTAATCATGCAAAAGAAAATTCAATCCGCATTAATTTCCGTTTTTTACAAAGATGGTCTGGCACCAATTGCTCGTCAATTGCAACAACTAGGAATTACTATTTATTCAACCGGTGGAACCCAGCAATTTCTAGAAGACTTAGGAATTACTTGTATTTCAGTTGAAAGTTTAACTACTTATCCTTCCATTTTAGGCGGTAGAGTAAAAACATTGCATCCTTCGGTTTTTGGTGGTATTCTGGGAAGAAGATATGAACCACAAGACCTTGCAGAAATGAAACAATACAATATCCCTGAAATAGATTTAGTAATTGTAGACCTTTATCCTTTTGAAGAAACATTAAAGAGCACCAATGAAGAAAAATTAATTATCGAAAAAATTGATATTGGTGGTCCATCAATGATTAGAGCCGCTGCTAAAAATTTTAGAGATGTAACAGTTATTGCAGCAAAAGACACTTATAGCGATTTAGAACAATTGCTCATAAGCCAAAAAGGAGAAATAAGTTTAGAGCAACGGAAAACCTTTGCTGCCAAAGCTTTTGAAGTTGTTATGCATTATGATATTGCTATTAGTAATTATTTTAACCCTATAAAAGAACAAGTATTACGGTATGGCGAAAACCCACACCAAAAAGCAATATTCAAAGGGAATCTTAATGAAATATTTACCCAGCTAAATGGCAAGGAATTATCATATAATAATTTAGTAGATGTAGATGCAGCCATTCAATTAATTGGTGATTTTAATACCACAAAAGAAGCAGTGTTTGGTATTATTAAACATACCAATGTTTGCGGCATTGCATTACGCACTACTGTTAAAGAAAGTTGGGATGCAGCGTTGTCAGGAGATCCTGAAAGTGCATTTGGTGGAGTGTTGGTTTGTAATCAACCAATCGATAAAACAACTGCTGAAGCAATTAACGAATTGTTTTTTGAAGTGCTCATAGCGCCTAGTTTTAATGATGATGCCTTAGCTATATTAAAAGCGAAGAAAAACAGAATCTTATTGCAATTAACTGATATCAATTTTAAAACAACTACTGTATTTAAATCTATACTAAACGGCTCGCTAGAACAAGATAGCGACTCGGGTAATTTTGAAAAATGGGATGAAGTAGGTGGTAGATTAACTACTGAATTAGAAAAGACCAATTTAACTTTTGCAAATATTGTTTGTAAACATTT
>JBKJQV010000370.1:0-9687 GCA_046593815.1 Sediminibacterium sp.
ATAAAATAACTAATTATTTTAATGATGGAGAAATCGAAGAAATTTGGATTACATTTCCGGATCCTCAATTAAGAGCATCTCGTTCAAAGAAGCGATTAACGCATCCTCATTTTCTAAGATTATATCAAAAAATTCTAAAAAAGGGTGGATTGGTACATTTAAAAACAGATAGCCCAAGGTTATATAATTTTACTTTAACTGTTATCAACTTATTTCAATTAGAACTGTTAGTTAATAGCGACCAAGTTTATAGTAGTGAAAATATTAAACCTGAGCTAACAATTAAAACGCATTATGAAGGGTTAGATATAGCTGCAAGTAATAAAGTTCATTATATCTGCTTCAGCATTAATTTACCTTTGCCAAAAGAAAAAGATTTATTATTAAAAGAATTATTCAGTGAGCAAGAACCTAGTTGAGTCGGTAGACTTTTATTTTGATGAAAACGGATACATGGTATTAACAGAACAATATCATATAAACAAAGGTCATTGTTGTGGATATGGCTGTAGACATTGCCCTTTTAATTTTGAATCTGTACCTGAGCCCAAGCGAAGCGAACTACTTGCTGAAAGAGTTAACTTGTAAATAATCTAATTTATTTATCTTCAAGTTATAATCTCAATAAATGGCTCTTAATAAAAAGCCTCATAAATTAAAAATAGTGCTTCCAAGTGGGGCTAAAGACATTTCTTTTTTTGAACAGGTTTTTGAAGTTGCCAAATTAATACCCAAAGGAAGGGTAACATCTTACGGCGATATTGCTCATTTTCTTGGAACGAAATCAAGCGCTAGAATGGTTGGCTGGGCAATGAATGCAGCTCATTCTATGCCTGAAATTCCGGCTCATAGAGTTGTAAATAGAAATGGTATGCTTTCTGGGAAAATGCATTTTGCTACTCCTACCAAAATGGAGGAATTGCTTAAAAAAGAAAAAATTATTGTTGTAGATGACCAGATTCTTGATTTTGAGAAAAAACGTTGGGATCCATCAGTAGAATTAAGTTGACTTATATTTGCGGCAATGAGCACAAAGCCACAATTGCATACTATTTTATCTCCTCGCTTACTAGAAATATATGATGTTAGTGATAGTATTGTTGTAATTATTGATGTCTTCAGGGCTACTTCTACCATCGCTACAGCTTTATACAATGGGGCAAGCAGAATTATTCCAGTTGATTCGGTTGAAAAATGTATTGAGTTGGGTAATATCACTGGTGGCATAACTGCTGGTGAGAGAGATGGGAAAGTTATTGCTGGATTAGCTTATGGCAATTCGCCTGCCGAATATCCAAGGTCTTTTATTGAAGGTAAAACGCTTGTTTTAACAACAACTAATGGCACAAGGCTTTTACATATGGCGCTTCAATCTGGGGCATCAGAAGTAATTACTGGATCTTTTCCTAATTTATCTGCAGTATGCGATCATTTAATAAAGCAGCAAAAAAATGTTTTCTTGGGTTGCTCTGCTTGGAAAGATCGATTTAACTTAGAAGATACTTTATTTGCGGGGGCGGTAATTGAAAGAGTTAAAGAACAATTCACTATTCATTGTGATAGTAGCTTAATGGCCCAAAGCATTTATTCTCAGCATCAGCACGATTTAAAATCTTTCATACGGCATACCACACATTGGCATCGATTGGCTCAATATGGGTTAGAGAAAGATTTGGAGTATTGTGTTAGTCCAGATTTAGCCAATATATTGCCATTTTACCGTAATGGAGATCTAATTGCAGGATAGTTTTACAATTAACAAACATTTCATCCACATTAGTTTTAAATCTCTTCGGTAAACAATTTACTTTTCTTTACTTTTGCAAATTGGTCTTTTTCGACTGATGATAGCTCATGGCACTACCGTATTTAGTTAAACATATTTATAATAACGCAACAGAAGAAGTAATCCGAAGGGGGAAAAAAATTCATGCTTTAGGTAACGTGGAATTAATTGAACATGACGACCTCATGGGAAATGTAATTTTTCGTGTTAAAGACGATGGATATGTTACTTTTTATAAAGTGCATGTAGAGCAATTTAAAGATCCTAAAACCCTTTCACTTCGCTGTACTTGCCCTTATAATTTATCTGAAGTTTGTAGGCATAAAGCTGGCGCTTTGTTTCATTTGCAAGACATGTTGGATAAAAACCTTTTAGGTGATAAAGAAACTTTATACGACCAAAAACATACTGTTGTAAAAATTAAGCTCCTCGATTTAAAACTTTTTAGGATGTTAACCTCAACGGAAACATACGATAAAGGTCAAGAATATCTTAGGAGTAACACAGCTAATTTGTTAGAAGCAAAAAATGAAAGGGTTGTTGCAGAAGTTGATTTTGAAGGGGAGAACCATAGAGTAGTATTACAAAAAAATGAAGAAAGAAATTTCGACACAAGTTGCACCTGCAGCAGTGAAACAGATCATCCATTGTGTGTTCATAAATGCATAGTGTTTTTACAATTATTAAAAAATCACGGGCCAGCTTATTTTGATAGTATCCGAAATTGGGACAAAGAAAAAAATAAATTATTGGCTTTATATGGTTATTCTTTGGACGACGAATTGAAAAATAAGTTTGAATTTACCTACGCTGATGGAAAGCCATTTTTACGCGTTTTAGATACTACAATAAAAAGGGTGAGTCTAAATCCTACTGCTAATTTAAGGCCAGTTCATTCAGAATTAATGGTAACTGCCGCTGATACCTTAAGTGAACCAGTTCCAGCAACAATGAAGTTAGGATTGGTAATTACTTTTCAACAATTGCAATATCCTTATACGCAGTTTGAATTAGTGCAAGGTGAGGCCGACGAAGCAAATACTAAATATATATCTAAAACTGTTAAACTAGATCTTACAAAATTTATTAATACAGAAGTTTTTTCTGAAGATGATAAAATGTTACTCCAGCAAATTCGGAAACTAATGCCATCAGAAGTGAACAGGTATTTAAATAGAAACTCCCCTTTTAGCGGTATTTGGGAAAACATTATTCAACAACATGACGATGAACTTCCTGAAGAAACAAGGCATTTAATAAATGAATACTTACATCCAAAATTCAAAAAAATATTTATTGAATTAACTGGTAATCCTTTTGTATTTCATTTATCAAATAATAAAAGCTTTACTACAGCTAACTTAGAGCAAGCTAGTTTGTCGGATCAGTTTATAAGCCCAGAATTTGAAATAAGTTATACCAATAATCAATATATAGTTGATTGTAGAATTAAGTTACCTAATGCTGAATTAAATATCTCAGAGAATTTAAACGATTCTCATTTCTTATTTCAACACGAGGAACAATTTTTTATTTGGAAAAAACCGGAAGATATTTTACTAGTTGAAAAATTTCTTCCAACAGGTAAAATTGTAATTGAACCAGAAAATTGGTCTAAGCAATTACAAGATTTTATTCTTCCACTTTCTAAAGAATATGTAGTTCATTTTACCAATGTTAAAAAGGAAGAAGTTAAGGATGCTAAACCCGAGCTGAAAATTTTACTGAAAGAAAAAGGAGAATATTTATTATTTCAGCCAATTTTTAATTACCGCGGATACGATGTAACTAATACTGATAAAGAAAAAATATTCTTCCCAATTGCAGACAAGCTGCTAGTAATTCATCGCAATATTGCTCTTGAGCAAGAGCAGATTCGTAGGATTGAGTTATTGCATTCGGGCTTTGTAAAACCGGTTGAAGCAAATGTGTTGGCATTAAAAGGAAAAGATGTTTTAAAAAATAATTGGTTCTTTTTATTTATTGATGCTGTTAAGGAAATGAATATTCCAGTATTTGGATTTGAGGCTTTAAAGAACTTTAGGTTTAATACAGCAAAACCATCTACTAAAATATTTATCAGCAGTAATACCGACTGGTTTGATGCTAAAATTGAAATACAATTTGGTGAACAAAAAGTTACTGTAGATGATGTTAAAAAAGCTTTATTAAATAAGCAACAATTTGTGCAGCTTACTGATGGTACATTAGGTATTTTGCCAGAAGAATGGATTAAAAAATATTCTTTATTATTTAGAGTAGGAGATGGGAAGGCTGGTGATATGAAGTTGAGTAAATATCATTTTAGTGTAATTGAGGAACTTTATTTGCAAAGAGATGAAGAGGAACTACATTTTCAGTTAGAAGAAAAATATGAACGCATAAAAGGCAATCATTCAATAAAACCAATTGCTGCTCCAGAACATTTAAAATCTGTGTTAAGACCTTATCAAGAAAGTGGGTTCCAGTGGTTGAATTATTTACGAGAAGTGCAATGGGGTGGAATCTTGGCAGATGACATGGGTTTAGGAAAAACTATTCAAGCACTCAGTTTCTTGCATCATTTGAAAGTTGAAAATAAAAAATTGAAAGCCTTGGTTGTTTGCCCTACTACTTTATTGTACAATTGGCAAAATGAAATAAAAAAATTTACTCCATCTATTACCTACTATATACATCATGGTGGTTTAAGGGTAAAAGAGGGAATTGCAGATTCAAGTATTGACGTAATTATCACTACTTATGGTACATTGAGAAGTGATATTAAGCAGTTTGTAGAAGTGAATTTCGACTATGTAATCCTAGATGAAAGTCAGGCAATAAAAAACCCTGGAAGCAAAGTAACTAAAGCAGCTTCTTTGTTAAGAGCCACTAGTAGACTATGTTTGAGCGGTACACCATTGCAGAATAACACTTTTGATATATTTGCTCAAATGAATTTTTTAAATCCTGGAATGTTAGGAAGTATGGAATTTTTTAAGCAAGAATTTTCTATACCTATTGATAAATTTGGAGAGAAAGAGCAGAAAGATCATCTACGAAAATTATTGTATCCATTTATTTTACGGAGAACAAAAGAACAAGTAGCCAAAGACTTGCCAGAGAAACAAGAAATGGTATTGTTTTGTGAAATGGGTGATGAACAACGGAAAATTTATGAAGCATATAGAAATGATTATCGGGATAGAATTTTAGGGGTTGTAGAAAATCAAGGTATACAAAAATCTCAACTCACCATTTTGCAGGGTTTAATGAAACTAAGGCAGATCTGTGATAGTCCTGCTATAATTAAAGAAGAGGAACGTTTTCCGAATGTATCTGTTAAATTAGAAGAGTTAGGTAGAGAAATTACCGAAAATATTAGCAACCATAAAGCACTTGTTTTTTCTCAATTTTTGGGAATGCTTGCATTGATTAAAGAAAAGATGAAAGAACTCGGTGTTGATTATGAATATTTTGATGGAAGTAGTACAATTAATGAAAGAGAACGTGCTATTCAACGCTTTCAAAACGATGATAATTGCAGGGTATTTTTAATTTCATTAAAAGCTGGTGGAGTAGGATTGAATCTTACAGCTGCTGATTATGTATATATTGTTGATCCTTGGTGGAATCCTGCAGTTGAACAACAAGCGATAGATCGTACTCATAGAATCGGACAAACAAAGAATATTTTTGCTTACAGAATGATTTGTACCGATACTGTTGAAGATAAAATATTAAAATTACAAGAACGCAAACGCAATCTTGCTCGTGAAGTAATAACTGATGATGAAGGCTTTATTAAAACACTTACTAAGGAAGATGTTGAATATTTATTTAGTTAGTTACCGATTCTCCTTTTATACCAACTGTTTCACCGATTTTTAATTCGAAATTTCAGCTTATCATAATAGCTTGCCTTTCATCTAATATCTATTTAACGTATTATTGAGAAGTGTAGATTTAGGTGTTATTTTTAAAGGAATTATTATGAAGTCAATTTTATCTATTTTATCTTTCTTAATTGTTGCGTTAGTCAATGCCCAAAATACTGGAACTTTAAAAGGAAAACTAGTTGATTCTATTGGAAAGCAGGTACTAAAAGATGCTTCAATTACTTTATTAGACGCTAAGGATTCTACACTTGAAGTTTTAGGTCTTGCCAAACAAGATGGATCCTTTAATTTGACCAATATTTCTTTTGGTACAATGATTTTGCAGATAAAATTTCAGGGATATGAAACCTATACAAAGAATATTGTTTTCTCAAAAAATAATGTAACCGTTGATTTGGGTGTTATTAATCTAAAAACGGCTGCAAACATGTTGAATAGTGTTACTGTAACTGCTTCTCCAATTCAGTTTAAAAAAGACACCGTTGAGTTTAATGCTTCCAGTTTTAAAACAAAGCCCAATGCTGTAGCTGAAGATTTGTTGAAAAAGATACCAGGAATGGAAGTGGGAAAGGATGGTTCTATCAAATCTCAGGGTGAAGCTGTGCAACGAGTATTGGTGAACGGTAAACGTTTTTTTGGGGATGATCCTAAACTAGCTACTAAAAATCTACCTCCAGATGTAATTGATAAAATTCAGGTTTTTGATGATCAAAGTGATCAAAGCAAGTTTACCGGATTTGATGATGGCAATCGCGTAAAGACTATCAATATTACCACCAAAAAAGATATGAGAAAAGGAATGTATGGCAAAGCTGTTGTAGCTGGTGGCTCAGGCTCTGAAAGCAATGATGGTAAATTTGATGAAAGTTTTAATTTCAATAAAGTAAATGGTGATCAACAAATAACATTTCTTGGTCAGGCCAATAATATCAATAAGCAAAACTTTACTCAGCAAAATCTTGGGGGTGGCCGTGGCGGCAATGGTGGAGGAGGTGGATTCGGTGGATTCGGTGGAGCACAAACTGGCGGCAGCACTGGTATTACTAACGTATGGGCAGGTGGTATTAATTATAAAGATGCATGGAGTAAAAAAATTGATTTTAGCGGAAGTTATTTTTATAATGCACCAAAAGTTGAAACTGACCAATTAAGTAATGTTCAAAATCTGCTCACACAGGATTCTTCTACTTATAACAATTCAACTTCTTCCTCTATATCAAAAAATGAAAACCATCGCTTTAATTTTAATTTTGAAGATCGTATTGATTCGAATAACTCATTAATTTTTCGCCCTAATATCACTTTCCAAAATAGCTCACCCAATTCAGTAAGTTCTAATATTACAACAGGAGGACCAAAAGGTGTTTTGATTAATCAGTCAGTTAATAAGACATCTAGCGTTAATAGTGGATTTAATATTAATGGTTCAAATTTTCAAATCCGCCATAAATTTGCAAAGAAGGGTAGAACAATTTCTTTAGACATGGGCCTATCGGCAAGCCAAAATAATGGAGATGGAAATAACTACTCAGTTAACTCATTTTATAAGCCGATTGTAAAAGTCGATACCATTAATCAGCATTATGTTGATTCTTCTAGGTCAATTAGCGTAAATCCAACTGTATCATACACTGAGCCAATTGGTAAAAATCAGATGATTGAATTACGTTATTCTTATGGGTATACCAATAGTACTAATATTAATAATACCTACCGGTTTGATAATGCTGGTCAGAAGTTTACGATTTTTGATAGTTTGTATTCAAACTCCTACAAATATAGTTCTATCTCAAATACAGCTTCTGTGAGCTATCGCATTCAGAAAACAAAATACAATTTGAATATTGGAACAGGATTACAGTTTCAGGATATAAATAGTAATAACACTACTAAAAACGTAATTGTAGCTCGTAATTTTATTAATCTTACACCTACAATTAACTTTACTTATAATTATACAAGAACAAAAAGTTTGCGTATATTCTACAATGGAAGAACCGGACAGCCCTCTACTGCTCAGTTACAGCCGGTGCTTACAACAACAGATTCCATTAATTTCCAAAAAGGTAATCCAAATTTAAAGCCACAGTTCACAAATAGTTTTCGTGTATTGTACACTTCATTTGACCCTTTTAGCCAGCGTATTATTTTTGCAACCGTTAATGCATCTGTTATTCAAAATGATATTCAAAGTTCTATTATTCAAAATCCAAATGGTGGAAGAACAACTACCTATGTTAACTTAGGAGGCACATATAATATTTCGGGATATTTTAATTATGGTTTTCCAATTAAAAAGCCCAAATCAAATATGAACCTACAAACGAATATTAATTATAATCAAAGTCAATCATTATTGAATAATGTAAGTAACTATACTAGAAGCACTATATTAAGTGAAACATTAAAATGGACAACTAATTTGAAAAAGAATTTTGATATGAACCTAAGTTATTCTTTTACCTATAACCCTATTAGAAGTTCAATTTCCTCAAGTCAGAATACGAATTACACAACTCAATCCTTGGCAGCTGATTTTACTGTTTATTCCAACAATGGATGGATATTAGCTAGTGATTTTGATTTGTTAAAATATGGTAATCGTCCTGTTGGCTATAATACTTCTGTTTTTCTTATAAATCCATCTATTGCTAAACAGTTTCTTAAAAATAAAGCTGGTGAATTGAGGTTGAGTTGTTTTGATTTATTAAAACAAAACGTCGCTATTAGTAGTTCTGCATCAGCCAACCAGATTGTAAATACACGTACCAATAACCTAACTCAGTACTTTATGCTCACTTTTACTTACAACTTACGCAGTTTTGCCGGCCAACAACAACAAAGAAACCCTATGATGAATATGATACCTGGAGGAATGCGAAGAGAAGGTGGTGGTTTCGGTAGTGGAGGATTTAGAAAAGATAATTAATAACCTGTATAATTTTTATTAAAATATGTTATAGGGTTATTCATTGAAATTAGTGATATTAACTGTTTTTTAATGTTATATCATATAAAATTGAAATTTATAACCTAAAGATTCTTAAATTTGTCATTCCTTACAATGATGGCAATTAATAATACATATAATTATATCACAATTAATAGTAATGCTACAGCGGAGCTATTCAATTTTCCATTTGTGGTATTACCTAGGCCACGACGCGGTTTCTGATAGGACGAGCAATTGGCACTTGCCCCTATCAGTGAAAATTTCTCCGAAACTTTGTTCAGTATAACCCTCTCGATTACTCTTTAATTTTTTAGTACAGTGGAACAACAAATTATTGTTCGTGTTGCAAATATTGGTGATACATTTTACGCTCAAACCATTACAGATGAAATGGAAGCTTCTGCAAAGGCTAGGGGAACTGGTATAGCTAAAAGAAGTCCAGAATATGTAGCGAAAAAAATGGAAGAAGGCAAGGCGGTTATTGCATTTGAGCCAAATGGCTTATGGGTTGGATTTTGTTATATTGAAGTTTGGGGACATGAGGAATTTGTTGCGAATAGCGGATTAATTGTTGCTCCAGCTTATAGAAAAAGTGGAGTTGCAAAACAGATTAAACAAACCATTTTTAAACTTTCAAGAAAAAATTATCCAAAAGCTAAAATATTTGGATTAACTACTGGGCTTGCTGTAATGAAAATAAATAGTGATTTGGGTTATGAACCTGTTACTTATAGCGAATTAACAGACGATGAAGAATTTTGGGCTGGCTGTAAAAGCTGCGTTAATTATGATATTTTGATGTCGAAAGGTCGTAAAATTTGCATGTGTACTGCTATGCTTTATGATCCAACTGATCATTTTGAGCCAGAAGAAACATCAGCTGAGTTTAAACAGAATTCTAAACTCTACGAACGGTTTATGAAAATTAAACAAAGCAGATTGATGAACTTCTTTAAAAAGAAAACACTCTTTAGTTATTTTTTTAATTTTTAATTACATGCAATCAAAAAAATTAGTACTTGGATTTAGCGGTGGTTTAGATACAACTTATTGTGCTCTTTATTTATCTC
>JBKJQV010000101.1:0-2688 GCA_046593815.1 Sediminibacterium sp.
TGGGCACTTCTTCTTTGTTAAATCAATTAGAAGAACATGGTCACAACGAATATGTTTACCAGCTTTTTCAAAAAAGTTTACAAGAGCTTGCTAGGGTTCAAATATTGGGCGATAAAAACTTAAACTACGATAGTTGCCTTACTGCTAAAGAGTTTGGTAAGCAGGCTATCATGAGTGATTTACTTTATTTTAAATATTATTTTTTAGATACTTTGCAATTGCCTTATGATAAACAGGCAATGTTGGAAGATTTTGATGCATTGAGTACATACTTAACAAGAACGGAGAACAAATATTTTATGTTTAGGGATTTTCAAAGCAGAAATATTATAGTTCAAGATGATCAAGTTCATTTTATCGATTACCAAGGTGGTATGAAAGGTGCTTTGCAATACGATGTTGCATCTTTATTATGGCAAGCCAAAGCAGAGTTAAGTGAAGATTGGAAAAAACAATTACTGGAATATTATATGGATCAAGTTGATCTATTATTAGAAAAATCAATTGATCGAATCACTTTTGTTAGTCAATATAACGGCTATGTACTTATTCGTTTATTGCAAGTACTAGGTGCTTATGGTTTCCGTGGATTGTTCGAGCGTAAGGCACATTTTTTATCAAGCATTCCTTTAGCATTAAAGAATTTACAGTTTTTTATTATGCATGAAAGAGTTGGAATAGTAACTCCAGAATTCGATAGGGTATTGCGTTTGGTGGTGGATGATGAAATGATTAATCAATTTATTGCGCCACAAGCAGATGAAGCAACTCCATTGGTTATAGAGATCAATAGTTTTAGTTATAAAAAAGGAATACCAGAAGACAGCTCCGAAAATGGCGGTGGTTTTATGTTTGATATGAGAGGAATTTTGAACCCCGGAAGATTTGATGATTATAAAAAATTAACAGGTAGAGATAAACCTGTACAAGATTTTTTAGATCAGCGAACTAAAATGGGTAAGTACTTAAATAGTGTTTGGGATTTAATTGATATAACTGTAGAAGCATATTTGCAACGCGGATTTAGCCATCTGATGATTAACTTTGGGTGCACTGGCGGTCAGCATAGAAGTGTATTTGCGGCAGAACAAACAGCTCGCCATTTACGCAATAAATACAAAGTGAAAGTAAATCTCACGCATACAAATAGCGAAAACTGGGTTAAATAAATATCTTTTATGAAAGCAATGATATTGGCAGCAGGATTGGGTACAAGGCTAAAACCTTTTACTGAAAGGCATCCTAAGGCATTGGCTGAAGTAAATGGGAAATGTTTATTGGGAAGAAATATTATTTATTTACAGCAATATGGAATTAAAGAAGTGATTGTAAATGTGCATCATTTTGCAGATCAAATAATAGAAGCTGTAAAACGATACAATGGATGGGGATCTAAAATTACTATTTCAGATGAACAAGATGAAGTGTTAGAAACTGGTGGCGGACTAGTAAAAGCGGCGAATTATTTTTCAAAGGAGGAATCTTTTGTGTTGATGAATGCAGATATCTTAACTGATATGGACTTGGGTAAAATGATAGCTGCTCATCAAAAAAATCAACCTATTGTAACGCTAGCAGTTAGTAAAAGAGATTCATCTCGTAGCTTATTATTTAATGAACAGCAACAAATGGTAGGTTGGAAAAATAATTCAACTGGAGAAGAGAAAGGACCTGTTTTATTCTTGAGAGACCGAACTACAATACATCCTATGGCTTTTAGTGGTATTCATTTATTAAATGCTTCCATTTTTTCAATAATAGAAAGAACAGGAAAATTTTCGACGATTGATTTGTACTTAGATATTTGCGATAAGCAGATTATACAAGCATATGATCATACTGGAAATATTTTTATTGATGTTGGCAAGCCCGAAAGTTTAGAAAAAGCGGCTCAATATTTTAACTAATGCAAACACTTCATTTTGCTATAATTGGATGTGGTAGAATTGCTCATCGGCATGCTTCATTAATTGTAAAGCTGGGTAAGTTGGTAGCGGTTTGCGATACCGATCAACAAAAATTAAACGCATTTGCAGATAAATACAAAGCTTTGCATTTTTCATCAATCGATTCATTTATTGCAGCAAAATTATTAGTTGATATTGTAGTTATTTGCACACCCAATGGATTGCATGCTGTACAATCTATTGCTGCAATGCAAGCTGGTTATGATGTATTGGTAGAAAAGCCAATAGCATTATTTGCGAGTGATGTTGATGCTATGTTTGAGGTTGCTGCTATCTCACATAAACAATTATTTACAGTAATGCAAAACAGGTTTAACCAACCTGTAATAGCTGTAAAAAATGCAATTGAAAATAATCAGTTCGGAAAAATATATTCCATTCAATTAAATTGTTTTTGGAACAGACCAATAGAATATTACGAAGATGATTGGCATGGTACAATAGAATTAGATGGCGGAACTTTGTTTACACAGTTTAGTCATTTTATAGATTTACTACTTTGGTTATTTGGTCCGGTTACAAACACGCAGTCTATATTAAAAAATGCTGCACATCAAGGTAGTATTGAGTTCGAAGATCAGGGAGTGATTTTGTTTGAATTTGAGAATGGCATCATTGGAACAATGAATTACTCGGTGAATGCTTTTGAAAAAAATAGGGAAGGTTCATTAACTATTTTAGGAGAGAATGGTATTGTAAAAATTGGGGGCGAGTATTTAAA
>JBKJQV010000161.1:0-6979 GCA_046593815.1 Sediminibacterium sp.
ATACTTGGAGGGAAAGGCGCAGGATCTAATGCCGATCAGTTGAATTATCCAACTAGCGTTTTTGCGGATTTAGCAGGTAATATTTATGTTGCTGATCAAAATAATCACCGAGTTCAATACTACCAAAATGGTTCTGTAATTGGTAGAACTATCATTGGTGGTAATGGTGCTGGAAATAACGATGATCAATTAAATTTTCCTAATAGTGTTTTTGTAGATGTTACTGGAAGTGTATATGTATCTGATGCGGGAAATAATAGAATCTTAAGATTGCCTTCTATTGGTAAAAATGCGTATTCTATTGCAGGGACTGGAATTGCAGGATCACTGAATAATCAATTAAATAATCCTCAAGGTATTTTTGTTGATCGCAATTTCAGTTTATATATTGCCGATGCTGGAAATCATCGAGTTATTAAATTCAATAAAGACCAAGTATTCGGTTCCGTATTTGCTGGTGGTAGAGGAATTGGCAATGATCAGCGACAACTTAATGCACCTGCAGGAGTTTTTGTTGATGGTGTGGGCAACATCTATATAGCAGATAGAGGAAATAGCAGAATTCAAAGATGGGCTGCTTATGATACAATTGGCTCAACAATAGTAGGAAATGCAAATGGAAATATTGGTAATAATCTAACTCAAATTAATCAGCCCACTGCTTTAACTATTGATGATAAAGGGGGATTATATGTTGCAGATTCAAGAAATAATCGGATATTAAAATTTGAAGTGCTTAAATCAATTGATACTTTACTTAAAGTTGGTCAATCAGAAGAGATTTCAGTAAATGTTTATTCATTTAATGGTTGTTCAACTGGGTCAAATTTCGTAAAACTAAAAGTTGCAGCTCCAATTAATTTTATTACAACATCATCAGTAATTTGCGAAGGATCGGGCACTTTAATAACAGCCAAAAGTGATTCTTTAAGTTCTTATACTTGGAGCCCTTCAACTGGCTTAAATGTTACCAATAAAGACAGCGTTATTGCTGCTCCAAAAACTACTACAAAGTATACTGTTAAAACTTCTGTAATTGATGGCTGTCAATCATCTGCGACTATTACCGTTAAAGTAAACAAATTACCTATTGTTAATATTGAAGGAGTTAATTGTATTGGTGGTGGTGATTTAAAAGTCAATTCAAATCCTAAGGCAAGTTCAGTAACTTGGAAATTTAATAATAATATTTTAAGCACATCGTCTACTTTATGGAGAAGCGGCGCTACAATTGTGGCTGGAAATTTAATAGGTGGTTTTGATTCTGCAAAATTGGGTAGGCCAACTTTTGTTTTTGTTGATGAAAAAGGTTCGATGTATATCTGTGATCAATGGAATCATCGTATTCAGAAATGGGAGCAAGGAGCAAAATCAGGAAAAACAGTTGCAGGAGGTAATGGTGCAGGAGATAAAGCCAATCAATTAAATAACCCAAGTAGTATTTATATAGATAATAAGGGGGTCATTTACATTGCTGATACACAAAATGATCGGGTGCAAAAATGGGTAGAAGGTGATACAGTAGGAGTAACTGTTGCCGGTGGTAAGGGTAAAGGCTCAGCAAAGAATCAATTATCTTATCCTACTAGTGTTTATTTAGATCCATACGATAATATTTATGTTGCCGATGTGCTGAATTCACGAATTCAGAAATGGACACCTGGAGGTTTTGAAGGGATAACTGTTGCTGGGGGTGATTTTGCTGGTAAAGATTCAAGTAAATTATTTTATCCTTTTGGCATATTTGTAGATGCTAGAAAAAATATTTACATAGCAGATACTCAAAATGATCGTATTCAAAGATGGGCACCAGATTCTACTCGTGGTGTTACTGTTGCTGGTGGTAATGGAAGGGGTACAAATGCCAATCAGTTGAATTTGCCTTCAAATATTTTTGTTGGAGATGATAGTGTTATGTATATCACCGAAGGTGGTACCGCTAATCAAATAAAAAGATGGGCTTTAGGGAGCTCAACAGGAGAAGTAATAGCAGGCGGACCATCTGTTGGAAATAATGCACAATCATTGAATGCTCCAGGTAATGCAGTGATTGATGCAAATGGAAGTTTATTTGTATCTGACATGAATAATTTTAGGGTTCAGCGTTTTTCCTTATCAGATACAAGTTTTCCAATAACACCCAAAAAAGGTGCCTATAAATTTGAAGCTAAAAGTTTTGCAGGTTGTGTTGTTAGTTCTGCAATTCAAAACATTGATAGTGGTTTTATACCTGCTCCTCCAATTGTTGCTGATAAAAAATATTGTTTGAATGACCCAAGCGTACCTCTGACTGCAGTTGGAGATAGTTTAATTTGGTACTCTGTAGGAACAGGAGGTGTTGGATCTGCTATTGCACCAAAACCAATAACTAATATTGCTGGAAGTACTAATTATTGGACTTCTAGAATTAATGCACTAAAAACTTGCGAAAGTAAACGCCAACAATTAAATGTTTTAGTAAATCCCCTGCCAGGCGCAACTTTACGGGCTATTTCAAAACAAAATTTATTACCAGGAGATACTGCATTCTTAAAATTAATGGCAGATTCTGGAAGAAATATTAGTAAAGCATTTTGGTATAAAAATGGATCTTTACAGGCTTTTGTACCAGATACTACCTCTACCTTTAAAGTATTTTATAATGGAGTAGGAGCTTATTATGCAGAAATATTAGATGCCAATACTTGTAGTTCAACATCAAATATCATAGAAATTAAAGCCGAATTAGCACAGCAGCAAACTATGTTTTTGTTTCCTAACCCTGTTCAAAGAACTACAAAATTAATTTTTACTGCAATACCTAATATTCCAACTTATGTAAAAGTTATTTCTATCAATGGAATTGTATTGATTAATCAAAAAATTTCAACTGTTGTTAGTGGTAATACAGTGTATGATCTTGATTTATCAGGTTTAATTACAGGTACTTATGATGTGCAACTTATTTCAGGTTCCGGTACTGTAATAAGTACTAAAAGAGTAATTAAATTATAATATTTTAATTTAATTTATTACTTTTTGCGCAATATTGATTTAAATATATACTGCTTGTTTTCAGAAAAAGAAGGTTCTGATAAGGTAACAATAATATATGGAATAAATGAGGCTGCCATTACCCCTACAGCTATGCCTGCAGTAGCGTCAGGAAAAAATGCAACATCTTTTGATATAACATCCGCTAACATAAAAGTACCAGTGGTAGCACCTAACATGGCAAGAATTCCAGTAGTCGTTCTAGATCCTGTATAAAAATTTTTTACTTTTTTGATATCTTTAATGGCTATAGCTGCAATTTTATTTTTACTTCTTTTTCTAAATCCCCTTATAAATAATGAATCTGAATTAACCCCATCAATTCTTCCAACTACTATTTCTTTGGATCCGTTATAGTTGAATTTTACTTTTACTCTTTCGTTAGGATCAAATACTTTGCGATAACTACCTTTTTGTGCAGTTAACGCATATTCGTTTTGGCTAAAAACTTGCAGGTTAGTTATAAAAAAACAAAATATCAGTAAATTTTTTTTCATACTTATTCTATAACGCAAATTACGAAAGGTTTCGTACATTCACCGTTATGACACAAGAACAAATTAAGAGTATGAGGGACCGTGTTTTAGTCCTGAGGAGGTTTCTTTGACGTTGATAACCGCATATATAAAGTAGATACTGATCGGCAACTCTCGCTTTCTCCCGGATTTTGGGATGATAATGCCCGTGCAACATCGGTAATGAAAGAAATTAAGGTAAATGAATACTGGCTAAAATTATTTAAGCAGTTAAATAATGCTGTAGAGGATTTCGCCCTTTTGTTTGATTTTTGGAAAGCTGGAGATGCAACCGAAAATGAAACGAGATTGGCATATGACACAGCCATACAGCAAATAGAAGAAGCTGAATTTAAAAGTACACTCAATAAGCCTGAAGATGAACTCCCAGCAGTATTACAAATTAATCCAGGTGCAGGTGGAACTGAAAGTCAAGACTGGGCCGAAATGTTATTACGTATGTATCAAATGTATGGTGAGAAGCAAGGTTGGAAACTAACTGAAATTGATTTTCAGGAAGGTGATGGCGCAGGTATTAAAAGTGCTACAATTCAATTTGACGGAGATTTTGCGTATGGATTTTTAAAGGCAGAAAGTGGAGTTCATAGATTGGTAAGAATTTCTCCATTTGATAGCAATGCTAGGCGACATACATCATTTGCATCTGTTTTTGTTTATCCATTAATTGATGATAGTATAGAAATAAATGTAAACCCGGCCGATGTTGAGTGGGCATTTTATAGAAGTGGCGGAAGTGGTGGTCAAAATGTAAATAAAGTTGAAACAGCAGTAAGGCTAAAACATATACCCAGTGGGTTTATAGTTGAATGTCAACAAGCTAGAACACAAGGTGAAAATCGCGATTTAGCAATGAAAATGTTGAAGAGTAGGCTGTATGAAGAGGAACTAAGAAAACGTCAAGAAGCAATCAATGCAACAAACGCAGGCAAGAAAAAAATTGAGTGGGGCAGTCAAATAAGAAGCTATGTATTTCATCCATATAAAATGATCAAAGACCATAGAACAGATTACGAAGTGGGAAATGTTGGGCCTGTAATGGATGGAGAAATTGATGGATTTATTAAAGCGTATTTAATGATGGAAAAGGAAACTGGGAAGTAATCATTAATTGTTTTGCTGAGAAATAATACGCTACAGACAATACCTTTGGGAGTGGCAGATGAGAGTTTGCGAAGTTTATATTATTTATAATAATGAGCCTCGTAGAAAAAGTAAGGCAAAACTGAAGTATATAATTAAGCCAGTAACGTCTACCAAAGTAGCAACAAAAGGAGCTGAGGAAACTGCTGGATCGGCTCCCAGTTTTTTCAAAAAAATAGGAAGCATAGAACCACTTAATGTTCCCCATAAAACAACGCCTATCAATGAAAAACTAACTGTTGCTCCAATCATCTGCCAATGCGGACCATAAATTTGAGGGATTATTGAATGCCAAACAGCGACTCTAATAAAACCAATAGTTCCTAATACCGAACCTAATAAAATACCACTGACTAACTCTCTTCTTAAAACTTTCCACCAATCCGAAATAGTAATCTCACCAACTGCCATAGCTTGAATAATAAGTGTAGATGCTTGTGAGCCGCTATTTCCACCACTTGAAATAATCAATGGCACAAATAAAGCCAATACTACTGCTCTAGCAATTTCATCCTCAAAATACCCCATTGCTGTTGCAGTAAGCATTTCACCTATAAATAAAACTACTAGCCAGCCAATTCTTTTTTTGAATAATTTTAATAAAGGAATGTCGAGATATGGTTCATTCAAAGCTTCTGTACCACCCATTTTCTGCATATCCTCACTGAACTCTTCATTTACTACCCAAAGCATATCATCTATGGTAACAATTCCTAATAGAATATTATTTTCATCAACAACAGGCAATGCAACTCTGTTATTCATTTTAAATACTTGTTGCGCATTTTCCTGGTCATCATTTACTTTTAAGGATACCACTCTGCCATCAGTAATTTCTTCCACTCTTTTATCTGCAGCAGCTAAAATAACATCCCTGATTCTTATATCATCAATTAATTGCCCATCTTTATCTATTACATAAATAACATCAATAGTTTCACTATTTCTAGCATATTTTCTGATGGTTTCAAAAACTTCCGTAACTGTATTTTGAGGATATACATATACATAATCGGGAGTCATTAGTCTACCCACACTATCTTCTGGATAGCCTAATAATGAAAGAGTAATTTTTCTTTCTTCCGGATCTAGTAATTTAATTAAATCTCGAATGGCTGCTTTTGGGAGTTCTTCTAAAAAGTCTGTACGATCATCTGCTTGTAATTCATTTAATAACTCGGCTGTTTTTGAGAAGGGAAGTTCTTTAACTATGTCTTTTTGTTGAGCAATATCGAGGATTTTAAAAACACTGGCAGCTCTATGAATTGCCATATTAGCAATAATTTGAGCTTCATAATCTGGGTATTCATTAATAAGATCGGCAACATCACTAATATTCTGTTGATTAAGGAATTCCCTTATCTCTAGTTTATCTTCATTAGCAATGAGTAATTCAAATTGCTCAAATAAATCGAGGTGTTCTATTTCGAGAGACATTTGAGCGAAATTAACTACAATTTATTAAAGAAAATAATTTGGCATTACTGCTTTAAAGCATTTATGACTCTGAACCTGCCAGTTCGCCTAGGCTGATTGAAGTGAGTAGTTTTAGGATTAAATTAAATGATTGAAGAATTAAACCTCGTATTTAGTTTTTTTTTCTAATTTCAATATGATGAATTTACAAAATAGAATCAATCCTTTACTTGTTTGGTTTGGATTAATTATTTTAATTCTAACTATCGGTACATCTGGATTTATAATCATCGAAAATTACACTTTTTTTGATGCTTTATATATGACCATAACCACTATATCAACAATTGGTTATGGTGAAATACATGAGCTTTCTACAGCTGGAAGGATATTTAATATTTTTCTAATTATCGGATCATTCTCCACATTTACATATGCATTAGCAAAGCTAACTCAACTCATTGCAAGTGGGGAATTGAATAAATATTTTAAAAACAAAAAACTGATGCAACAAATTAATTCAATGGATCAACACATTATTATTTGTGGGTTTGGAAGGAATGGTCAACAAACTGCCAGAACTTTAAAAGGGCATAAAGAAAAATTTGTGGTAATTGATCAGTCTAACGAACATATTGATGCCTATCTTCAGGAAGATGCTACACTTTTATATATTAAGGGTGATGCAACTGATGATGCTGTTTTGATAAAAGCCGGTATTAATAAAGCTCGGTGTTTAATTTGCGCTTTACCAACAGATGCGGATAATGTTTTTATAGTACTATCTGCAAAATATTTAAATCCCAACTTACATGTTATTAGTAGAGCGTCATTTCCCACAGCCTGTATCAGAT
>JBKJQV010000206.1:0-20427 GCA_046593815.1 Sediminibacterium sp.
AACGCTTTTGCATTAGGTGCGGCTTCAAATGGAAAACTTTCTTTAGATAATCTCACATTAGAGCAAAGATTTTTATGAGTAAGCATTACTCCTTTTGGAGTTCCAGTTGTTCCTGAAGTATATATTATGGTAGCAACTTGCTCTTCAGGAATTCCTTTTTTAATTTCAGTCAATTTATCATATAAATCACTATAAGCCAAATCACCAACTTCGGTCCAATGTTTAGCGCCTTGTATTTTATCGAATGTATAAACGTCTTTAATAGAAGGAACTTTATCTAAAAGGCTATTAATTTTCTGCAACAATTCTTCATTCGCAACAAAAATATATTTAACAGCAGCATCATTTAAAATAAACTGTAATTCTATAGGATTGGTTGTTGGATAAACAGGAACTAGTATCGCTCCAATTTGTTGAACAGCTAAATCGGTAAATATCCATTCAGGTCGATTATTACTAATGATGGCAATTTTATCGCTCCCTTCCGGACTAAAATCATTTCCAGATACTCCTAATTGTAATAAACCTGCGCTAAAACGATTGATGATATCGGTAGATTCTTGGGTGCTATAGTTTTTCCAGGCTCCATTTTCTTTGGCAACCAACATATCATTTTTTGGAAAATGCGTTAATTGGTGTTCTAAGCAATCGAATAGGCGACTATAATTCATATGTATTCGTTATATGGATTGTCAATTTACTGAAATAAACACAAACAAAAAACAATCAATTAAAATAGAAAGATTACTAAACGAAATATAGCTATTTAGAATAATACTGGTCTAATGGAATTTTGAAGACCCTACTTTGTTGAAATAACTGAAATTGGATAAATTCTTTAGTGTTATCGTTTAAATTATCTGCCAATAGCCAATAATTATAGGCCGATAGTATATTTTCTTTAGCTAAATATTGCCAATGATCAAAAAGCCTAAAAGGGTAATTATTCGATTCAGTAGTAAACCATTTTGTTAAAAATAATTGCTTAGTTACTGTTAGTTGTTCTGTAGAAGTAAAATTTTTAAAATTATTACTGACTTCCTTAAATGTACTTAATACTTTCTGCTCAAATTGAGAAAGAGATGGTTTAGCTAATTGCAAATAATTAAGATCTGATTTAAACAAATTTTTATACGCATTTAACAAAGTCTTTTTAACTTCTGTTGTTTTTACAGAATAGCTTTCAAGATTTACAAATAGTTCTCCATATAAGATGATTCTAACTAAATTTTGTTGATCACTATAATATTTAATTGCATTATAATAATTGCCGCTAAAATTAGGATCAAGCTGAATTCCTTTCTCCCATTGAATAATAGCTTCATTGGTGTTTTTTTCTAAAGCCAAACTTTCGCCATATTCATTATAAATTACACCGCCATTTGGGAATTTCTTTAAAGCTTTGCGATACATTTTATTCGCTTCCTTATAAGATGCTGTTGATTTATAGGAAAGTCCAAGTATTTGAAATGCTTGTTGATCTGCATCATCCATTTCAATCACTATTTTTCCTGTTTCAATGGCTTTTGTAAAATCTCTTTGTAAAAAATATGCGAAAGAAAGATTTTTAAGTAGCTCCATATTTAATGGATCTGTTTGCCTTGCTTTTTGTAATGAAGCAACAGCATTCTCATAATCGCCTTGCTGCATAAACACTTTAGCGTTCTCCTGTAACTGTTTTACAGAAAGTAATTGAGCAGTTATAGATACCCAAAAAATAAGCCCACTAAAAACAAAAAATAATTTTTTCATGAGCAGGATATTAATCTAAAATTAAATTTGTTAGCAAACCGTCACGCAATTTTGGTTCGAACCAAGTACTTTTTGGCGGCATAACATTACCACTATCTGCAATGGTAAATAATTGATCAATTGTAACAGGATACAAACTAAAAGCTGCTGCCATTTCGCCACTATCTACTCTTTGCTCTAATGCTGCTAGGCCTCTAATTCCACCAACAAAATCAATTCGCTTGTCGGTACGTTGATCCATTATTCCCAAAATAGGTCCTAATATTTTTTCTTGCAAAACGCTAATATCCAACACTCCAATTGGGTCATTGGTATAAGAACTTTCTTTGGCTATTAATTGATACCATTGCGCTCCAACATATAAACCAAAAGTATGTAATTGTTCTGGGCGATAAGTCTGCTTACCCATTTGTTTTACTTCAAAAGAATTTTCTAGGGCGGCTAAAAATTGTTCTACAGTTAATCCATTCAAATCCTTAACAACACGGTTGTAATCCATGATGTACAATTGATTGGAAGGAAATAATGTAGTTAAAAAATAATCAGTAGCGCGAGTTGCTTTTGCACCTAAGTCGGCTCTTACTTTAGCTGCTGATGCAGCCCTATGATGCCCGTCGGCTATATATGTACAGGGAACTTCATCTTTAAAAAGCCGAGTAATTTCTTCTACAATTGTTGAATCACTTACTATCCAAATTGTATGCTGTATACCGTCTTCAGCTACAAAATCGTATGCCTCAGATTTAGTCAATTTCCACTTTTCAATCACCGCATCGATATTGGAATTTTGGCGATATGCTAAAAAAACATTGCCCGTTTGAGCACCAGATATTTTTATATGATTAATACGGTCTAACTCTTTTTCGGGTCTTGTAAATTCGTGTTTTTTAATAATATCATTTTCATAATCATCTACACTACTTACGCAAACCAATCCAGTTTGACTCCTTCCATTCATTACTAACTGATAGATATAATAACAATCTTTCGATTCGCGAAACAACACATCACGCTTAATGAAAGCATCTAAATTATCTTTTGCTTGTAAATAAACAGCTTTATCATGTACATCTGTTTTATCCGACAAATCAATTTCACTTTTAGTGATGTGTAAAAAAGTATGGGTATTTCCTTGAGCTTCTATTTTAGCTTCTGCACTACTTAATACATCGTAAGGTAAACTTGCTACTTGCTTTGCCAACTGAGGCTGAGGCCTTAATGCTTTAAATGGTTGGATTTTTGCCATGTTGCAAATATCGCAAATAAAAAATAAACAAAATTGTAAAGCTTAAAACCCTTTCTAGCCATGCTTTTGAGCAAACGAGTTCATCAAATCGCAAAAAACCTGCACACTTTCTAAAGGAAGTGCATTGTACATGCTTACACGAATTCCACCAATAGTCCTATAGCCTTTTACACCAATCATTCCTTCTGTTTTACACAAGTCGAGGAAGGGTGTTTCTAGTGCAACATCATTTAAAAAAAACACTGCATTCATTTCACTTCTATCTTCTTTTATTACTGGCGCATTAAAAATTGGCAAAGCATCGATGGTGTTGTATAATAAAGTTGATTTTGCAATGCTTCTTTTTCCCATTTCTTGTAAACCACCTTGCTCAATTATCCAGCGTAAAGTGAGCATGCTTACATATACTGCAAAAACAGGAGGCGTATTCATTAAAGAACTTGCTTCAATATGTTTTTGGTAATTCATTATTGTAGGAATCGGACGAATAGTTTTTCCTAGAATACTTTTTTTAACTACCACTAAATTTACCCCTGCTGCACCCATATTTTTTTGGGCACCTGCATAAATTAAAGAACATTCTTTAAAGTTGGCTGGCCTACTAAAAATATCGCTACTCATGTCTGCAACCAACGGAATTTGAGTAGTTGGAAATTGGCTCCATTGTGTTCCCTCAACAGTATTATTCGACGTAAAATGCAAGTAGGATGCGTTATCTGGAACAGAAAAATTTTTATTAATATAACGATATTGTTGATCGCTGCTATCGGCAACAACATCTACATTACCAAAAAACTTAGCTTCTTTCCAAGCCTTATTTCCCCAAATGCCATTATCGCAATAAGCAGCAGTAGCATTGGTATCGAGCAAATTCATGGGTACTTGCATAAACTGTGTTGTAGCTCCCCCATGCAAAAACAACACTTCATAATCTTCGTCTAAATCCATCAGCTGCTTAACAGATGACTTAGCTTCTTCTAAAATTTCGAGGAACCAATTGGTACGGTGTCCAATTTCTAATAACGATAACCCAGTGTTATTATAATTAATAATAGCTTCAGCAGCCTGAACTAAAACAGGTTGAGGTAAAATTGATGGACCAGAATTAAAATTATACATCATAACCAAAAACTTAAAACGCAAAGTAAACCGATTATCTTTACATAATGCAACTCCCTTCAACGCTTCTTGAAAATGCAGTAGCACAGTTTGCCAAATTACCGGGAATTGGTAAAAAAACTGCACTACGATTGGTTTTACATCTTTTAAAACAGGACGTAGAAAATGTGCAATTGTTTGGAGAAACTATTGCTAAAATGCGCAGAGATATTAAGTTTTGCCAGCGCTGCCACAATATTAGCGATGGTGATATTTGTTCCATTTGTGCCAATTCCTCCCGAAATCAACGCGTTATTTGTGTGGTAGAAAATGTAAGAGACGTTATTGCAATCGAAACCACCCAGCAATTCAATGGCACTTATCATGTTTTAGGGGGAATTATTTCTCCGCTCGATGGAATTGGTCCCGACCAACTCAGCATCGAATCTTTGGTGAGCCGTATTGGTAAAGAAGAAGTGGAAGAGCTTGTTTTTGCTTTAAGTCCCAACATACAAGGAGATACCACCATCTTTTATATTCAAAAGAAAATGACCCATTTAACCTGCAGAGTTACCACTATTGCTAGAGGCATTGCTTTTGGAGGCGAATTAGAATATGCCGATGAAATGACGCTGGCCCGAAGCATCACCAACAGATTGCCCGTTCAGCAATATGTAAAATAAACAGTATATTTGCTGTTCAAACATTAATTAATTATTGAATGAAAAATTGGAAAAAAATTGTAGGGATAATTGTTTTAGTAGGAGTCATTATTGGAGGTGTGAAAGTGTACCTCATTTTAACCAAACCTCATCGCGATGTTACCGCCGAAAAAGGCGTTGCATTAACAGCTCAACAATTGTATGATGCATTTAAAACAGATGAGAATGCTGCCAATACCAAATACCTCGATAAAGCCATTGAACTAAGCGGCGAAGTTTTGGATATTAGTACCAATCAGGATAGTAATGTGGTAGTAAATTTTAAAACCAACGATTCATTATTTGTAATAAATTGTACTTTTAAAACCAATCCAGGAACGCTAAAACCCAATGATAATATTACTTTCAAAGGAATTTGCACTGGGTATATACCTGATATGAATGTGGTAATTAATGAGGGAGTGCTTGTGAGGAATTAAGAGTTATGAATTAAGAATAAAGAGATAAGAAATAAGAATTAGGAGTTATTGGGTTATTAAGTTATTGCGGGTTTCGAGTTGCGGGTTTCGAGTTGCGGGTTTCGAGTTGCGGGTTGTGGGTTGTGGGTTGTGGGATTACGTCATTTCGACGACTTTGCTTGCGAAGGAGGAGAAATCTCATTAAAAAAATGGTGTATTAAATTAATGAAATAAATCACTCACCATAGAAAATGGTCGAAGGGTCTGATTTAAAAATAAATTTTTATGAAAAAAGCATTGAGTTTTATTGCCCTAGTTATTTTATTGAATACAACTGCAATCGCACAAAAAACATTTGCCACTCGAAATGGCAAAATTACTTTTATTGCAGCAAGTGATGATGACGTAAAAGCAGTAAATAATGAAGTAACCAGTAGGTTAGCAGATAAGGGCAGTTTAAGTTTTAGTTGCTTAATTAAAGGATTTAGGTTTGCAAATGCCGAAATGCAAGACCATTTTAACACCGAATATTTGCAAAGTACGCAGTTCCCAAGGGCCGATTTTAAAGGAGCAATAACCAACTTAACAGCCATCAATTTTGCAAAAGACGGTACATATAATGCCACAGCAAAAGGTAATTTAACCATGCACGGTGTTACTAAAAATATCACTGTAAATGGCTCAATCACTATAAAAGCAGGTAAGCCAACTGTTAGTTCTAAGTTCACCATCAACATGAAAGATTTTAAAATTGATGCTTCTAGCGTAACTGAAAAGGTTAATGCAGAAATCAACTGTGTTTATCAATAATTTTGTTCTAAGCCTTTCCCTTCATATCTTTACACTCAATTCAGACAGATTTGTTTATTGTTCAGTCTGAACCTACCCCGTTAATTCGGGTTATTAATAGAACTAATAAACGTCTCGAGGTGGCATTTCCATCATTCCAAGCGTTTATCAGTTTATTCAATCACATCCAAACATAGTTTGGTTAATGAACTGTAGCGTATGCATATTAAAGATGAATTAGCAAAAAGAATACTCGTAATTGATGGTGCAATGGGTACCATGATACAACGCCATAAATTGGAAGAAGCCGACTACAGAGGCGAACGTTTTAAAGATTGGCATTCCGATGTTAAGGGCAATAACGACCTGCTCTGCATTACTCAACCCAACATCATTAAAGGAATTCATAAATTATACCTCCAAGCAGGTGCAGACATTATTGAAACCAATACTTTTAGCAGCACTTCTATTGCAATGGCCGACTACGATATGCAATCATTGGCTTATGAATTAAATGTTGCAGCTTCAACATGTGCCAAAGATGCTATTGCAGAATTTATGACCGAAAACCCAAACTCTACACCAAAATATGTAGCAGGTGCAATTGGACCATTAAATAAAACATTAAGTCTTTCGCCCGATGTAAATAACCCTGGCTTTAGAGCTGTTACATTCGATGAAGTAGCTACAGCATATTACGAACAAATTAGCGGATTGGTAGAAGGAGGCGTTGATATCATTTTGATTGAAACTATTTTTGATACCCTCAATGCTAAAGGTGCCATCTACGCAGTAAAAAAATATTTTAGAGATAAGGGCTTGCCAGAATTACCAGTAATGATCAGCGGAACAATTACCGATGCTTCTGGAAGAACTTTAAGCGGACAAACACTGGAAGCTTTTTATACTTCCGTAATGCATGCCAATCCATTAAGCATCGGATTAAATTGTGCATTGGGCGCTGCAGAAATGAGAAGTCATATTGAAGAACTTTCTCAAATTGCTGCTTGTTTTACCTCTGCCTATCCAAATGCAGGTTTGCCAAACGCAATGGGTGAATACGATGAACAACCGCATGAAACAGCTCATTTTATTGAAGAATGGGCAGAGCAAGGCTTTGTAAATATTGTAGGCGGATGTTGCGGAACAACACCAGAACATATCAAACATATTGCTGATAACGTTCGTAAAATTCAACCGAGACAATTACCTGTTTTGGAATCAACAATTTAACCATGACTAGTATTAAACCATACTTACGTTTAGCAGGATTAGAACCATTAGTGGTTCGGCCCGAAACCAATTTTGTAAATGTTGGAGAAAGAACCAATGTTACAGGATCAAAGAAATTTGCACGCCTCATTAAAGATAATTTATATGAAGAAGCTTTGTCTGTTGCTCGCCAACAAGTAGAAAGTGGCGCTCAGGTATTAGATGTAAATATGGATGATGCATTGCTAGAAGGCGTAAGTGCAATGACCACTTACCTTAATTTATTGCAGAGCGAACCAGATATTGCTAAGATCCCTATCATGATTGATAGTTCAAAATTCGAAATCATAGAAGCGGGTTTAAAATGTGTGCAAGGAAAATGTATTGTTAACTCTATTTCAATGAAAGAGGGTGAAGCCAAATTTATTGAGCAAGCGCATATTTGTAAAGCCTATGGTGCTGCAGTTATTGTAATGGCATTTGATGAAGTTGGACAAGCAGATACAAAAGCAAGAAAAATAGAAATTTGCCATAGAGCATATAAAATATTAACAGAACAAGTAGGTTTTGCACCACAAGATATTATTTTCGATCCCAATATTTTTGCTGTAGCAACAGGTATTGAAGAACACAATAATTATGCAGTAGATTTTATTGAAGCTACACGTGAAATAAAAAAATTAATGCCTTTAACCAAAATAAGTGGTGGCGTTTCTAATGTATCATTTTCATTTAGAGGAAACGATCATGTTCGTGAAGCTATACACTCGGTATTTTTATTTCATGCTGTAAAAGCGGGTATGGATATGGGTATAGTAAATGCTGGTCAGTTAGTAGTGTACGATGAAATTGAACCAACATTAAGAGATTTATGTGAAGATGTACTGCTCAATAGAAATAACGACAACAACGAAGCAACTGAAAAATTAATCGTTCATGCAGATACAGTAAAAGCAAAAGGAAAAGTTGAAGTTAAGAATGAAGTATGGCGTTTAGAGTCTGTTGAAAAAAGATTGGCGCACTCCCTCATCAATGGTATTACAGATTATATTGATGCAGATACAGAAGAAGCAAGACAAAAATATCCTCGACCTTTAGATGTAATTGAAGGTCCGTTAATGGATGGAATGAATATTGTAGGTGATTTATTTGGCGCTGGAAAAATGTTCTTACCACAGGTAGTAAAGAGTGCACGTGTAATGAAAAAAAGTGTTGCGGTACTTACTCCATTTATTGAGCAAGAAAAAGAAGATAGAAAAAATGCACACATTGCTGCTGGTACTACAAACGAAGAAACAGCAGGTGCAGCAAAAATATTATTGGCAACCGTAAAAGGAGATGTACATGATATTGGTAAAAATATTGTGGGTGTAGTATTGGGTTGTAACGGATATGATATTGTTGATTTAGGTGTGATGGTACCAGCCGATAAAATTTTAGAAGCTGCTGTTAGAGAAAATGTAGATATTATTGGATTGAGTGGCTTAATTACTCCATCATTAGATGAGATGGTTCATATAGCCAAAGAAATGAAACGCCGCAATATGAAGCAGCCATTGCTTATTGGCGGCGCTACTACTTCTAGAATGCATACTGCAGTAAAAATTTCTCCTGAATTTGATTTAGGTGTTGTGCATGTTCTTGATGCATCTCGTAGCGTAACAGTTGCCGGTTCATTGTTAAATAAAGAACTAAAAGTTCCATTCCTTTCTGATTTAAAATCAGAGTATGTAAAATTAAAAGACGATTTTGATAATAAAAAAGTAGTTAAGCAATACTTAAGTTATGAAGATGCAATCAAGAACAAGTTTATAATCAATTGGGATAATTACCAACCAGTAATACCAAGCTTTACTGGCACAAAGGTTTTTGATAATTATGATTTAAATGAATTGAGAACATTTATAGATTGGAAACCATTTTTTATTACTTGGGAAATGCATGGAAATTTCCCTGCTATTCTTACAGATAGTGTTGTTGGAGTTGAAGCCACTAAATTATACAACGATGCCAATGCATTATTAGATAAAATAATTGCCGAAAAATGGTTAAATGCAAAAGGAGTAATTGGATTTTGGGAAGCATCATCTAAAAACGATACTGTAATGCTAAGCATTAATGAATTGTCGATACCCATTAACTTAGAGTTCCATCGTCAGCAAATTAAAAAAGCTGCTGGTCAACCTAATTTATCATTAGCAGATTTCATTATGCCAACAAATGCAAATTCATCTGCAAAAGACTATTTAGGTGCTTTTGCAGTAAGCATACATGGTATAGAACCACATTTAAAAAGATTTGAAGCTGCGCTTGATGATTATAATAAAATTATGTTGCAAGCATTGGCCGATCGCTTTGCAGAAGCATTTGCAGAAGCCTTGCATTTAAAAACCAGAAAAGAATTTTGGGGATACGATACTGCTGAGCATTTAACGCCAGAGCAATTAATTAAAGAACAATATTCTGGTATTCGTCCGGCACCGGGATACCCCGCTTGCCCCGATCATACAGAAAAATATAAGTTATTCGAATTGCTCAATGCCAATACCAATGCAGGTATTGAGTTAACCGAAAGCTTGGCTATGTATCCTGCATCATCGGTTTGTGGATGGTATTTTTCTCATCCACAGAGTCAGTATTTTGGTATTGGAAAAATTCAACGAGATCAGTTGGAGGATTATGCAAAAAGAAAAGGAATGGATTTGCCAACAGCAGAAAGGTGGTTAAGTCCAATTTTAGAGTAATTTTATTGTTATGACAAAGTATTTAGGGATAGGTTTAGTGTCGCTTTTTTTCTTGCCTTTGTTCGTTCAATCACAAGAAAAAACAGCAAAGAAAGAACGAAAGGGAGAATTTTATTTTTCATGGGGGTACAATAAAGAATGGTACACCAATTCTAATGTAAGGGTAGATCAGCCATCATTGCGAAATAATTATACGTTGAAAAATGTAACATCCCACGATCGAGTAGGTTGGGATGAAGGCATATTCAATATTCCACTAAGTATACCACAATACAATTATAGAATTGGTTATTTCTTCGATAAAAAAAGAGGTCTAGCTTTTGAAATTAATTTCGATCATACAAAGCATATTCTAACTGATGGACAAACAGTAAAACTGATAGGCACTTTAGGTGGACGAAATGTAGATACATCTATTTTATTTGCTCAGAGCAATGGATTTAATTATTACCTAAATAATGGAGCTAATTTTCTGCTGTTTAATATTGTTAAAAGATGGACATGGCATGAAAGCAAGACCAAGAATTTCAAACTCGATTTCTTAGGAAAAGCAGGTATTGGTCCGGTTATTCCCCATGTAGAAAATACATTTTTCGGTAAAGCCAATCAAGATGGATTTCAGTTAGGTGGATGGAATGTAGGTACAGAGGGAGCTTTAAAAGCTACTTTTTATAAACATGTATTTTTAGAGTTTTCTAATAAGCTCGACTATGCACGTTACAGTGGTTTAAAAGTATATGAAGGCACAGCCAAAGAAGCGTTTTTATCTTATCAACTCATTTTGAGTTTGGGATATAGTTTTGGGGCGGGGAAGAAACTATAAAATTATTAGTAATATTTTATTTAAGAAGAACAGTATCACTCTGTAAATAAACCAAATCAGGATCTAGATCTATTGAATTATTCCATTGTACAATACCATCCACAGCTTTTACTTTTTTACAAAATTTTTCATCTTTCAATTCCTCATATACAGGATAATTTATGTATGCTTTTAAATCGAACTGCTTTAATTCATTATTAGTGAATTTTATTAATAATGTATAGTTGTCTTTATACTCAACGGTTAAAACCCTGGGACTCATAAATGATTATTTTAATGGATCATTGTATTCAAAAATTTTATCAATCTTTTATCACCAGGACTAGGCGTATACAGTTGTTCAATTGTGAAATCTTTATTAATCATAGCTTACTTTTACTTATTACTATCAATTAATTGTTTAAGTAGCATTTCGATTTTCTGCATATCGCCTTTTCCATCGCCGTGAAATAAAATGTTACCTTTTGGACTAATCAAATACATATTTGGCATATTATACACTTTATACAAATCAAAAATGCCAAATGAATCATTTATTTGAGGCCAATTCATTTGTAGAGAAGATATTTTTTCTTTAAGTTTAACTTTATCGATATCGTTACTAAAACTCAAGATTGCTAGCTTATCTTCAGAATAACTTTTTCTTATTATTTTTAATACTGGAATTGATTCCAAACAAGGTCCACACCATGTTGCCCAAAAATCTAATAAAACGTATTTGCCTTTCAAATTCCTTAAACTGATTCTTTCCTTATTAATTGTAGTTACAGAAAAATCAGGTGCTAAACCAATTTCATTAACTGGTTCAATTCTACTTTTCAGTAAATGTTTAATTGTTTCTCCTTCTTTACTATTATGTATTTCTTTAGGGAAAATTTTGACAAAACTTGTAAGTAGACGTTTTTGATAAACTGTATCTTCTTTTAATAATCCAATAGAAGGAATTACAATTTGAGTTCTAAAATACCAAAGAGAAAAATATTCTAATGGGCGTTTTTGTAAAAAAAGTATTGTTCGATGATTTAACTCCTTATATAAACTAAAATAGATGTTTTTCAAAGAATCATTCGAAAATACTTTTTCAGGTGCATACTTTAAAAAAAGTTGACTTATGTTATTTGCTGCTTCAAGTCTATACAGAAAAATATTTTTACTCATTGTATATGAAGAAGTATCAGTTACTAAAATAGCATTTTTATAGAAAAAACTAAATGGCTCATTACATTTTGATTTACATAGTTTAATAGATATTTTTGCTGAGCTTTCTTTAATAAAGAAACAATTTGTATAAAACTTATTATGTATACCGTAACTAATAGTAAGGGGTGAAAAAGGCGAATAAAAAATGTCTTTTACTTGCAAAACATTATTTTTTACAGAATCTGTTACTAAAACATTATTTTTTCCGTTGAAATATTCTACTGTTATGTTTTTTGGATTTATTCCAGAATCCATTGTTATTGTAACATCTAGTTTTTTTTGAGAGTACAACCCAGATTGCAAAAGCGTAATACTACTAATAACGATTAAAAATAATTTCATAAACAAGAATTTTAAAACTATAAAATAGAACACCCATGTTTTAGAATTCATTAAAAATAAAAAAAAGAAATTCTAAAGTTTTTTATTTATTATACCTCCTAAGTCTATGGATGTTAAATGAATTTCATAACGCTAACTACAAGAGCAAGTACCAGAAGTACAATCGCAAAACTCGGGTATAGTTGAAGTTCCCTAAATATAAGAGCATACAAGATAATTCATCCGCATTCATAATGTATTCCATGCATAGCATTAAGTAGAACAACTACCTTATTCTTCATCAGAACCACCTACAATTTTTTTTGCTTGGATTTTGCTTAGCATTGATCCCAAGTTAGCAAATTTTTGATTCATTTTTTGTTTTTAATAACGATTAATACAACCTGCGTGGTTGTTACTTTTTTACTGTTTGTCCAACCACTTGTTGTACACCAAATGAAGTACCATTAGGCAATTCTTTATGGGTACTAAGCAAAAAGAAATATTGTTATTACAGCTTAGGAATAATTTGAAGCCATAAAATATTGCAAATCTGTTAATTTATATTCAGTTGTTCTTCAATAAATTTATTTCGGTTAAGCTTACATTAAAATAAATTTTATTCCTAAGGTTCTTTTATAACAGCTTAATAATACTATTTCTGAATCATTGTATTCAAAGTTTTTATTAATCTCTTATCACCTGGCCCTGGGGCATATAATTGTTTGATAATGAAATCTTTATTAATCAATATTATTCTAGGTACACCAATTAAGTTGTAATCTGTTACTGTGTTTCTATCCACAATAAATTCATTAACTGAAATGTTGTGTTTAGATAAATAGTTCTTCCATTTATCTTTTTCATCATCAATAGATACCGACAAGAATACAATTGAATCATTGCCTTTGTAGACAGCTTTTAATTCCTCCATTTTAGGTTTGTCTTCTATACAAGGACCACACCAAGTAGCCCAAAATTCTAAATAAATAACTTTGTCTTTGTATGAAGAAAGTGAAACATTTTTATTCTCTACATCTTTAAATACTAAATCCTTTGCAATATCACCATTGTTTAACTTTGCTAATTGATCGATTGTTGCAAGCAATGCATTTTGATATGGTTCAGTTTTAATTGAATCAGCTGACTCTTTTAAGGCAATTATATCAGACTTTTTATCTAAAGAAATAGCTTTTCGCTTGATCGCACTTGCTTTAATCCAATCAGTGATTTCAATCGGAACTGCATAACTTGTAGGTTGGTATTTTAGTACAGTAGGGAGAACATCTCTATAAACTACTAATTTTAAATTGGCTGCATTAAGCATTCCAACGGATAGATTTTTAATGATGGGAGTTATAATTGAATCTATATGCTGACGAATAGATTGAGTATTATCTTTTAGTATTTTATGAACTTCTGAATAGTAATCAAATAATCTAATAAAACTATTAATCAAATCGGCTTTAATCCTAACTGATTCTAATCGATAGAACTCAGGATTAGTCGTATTTTTAATACTATCCAATTTTATTTTTCTTTGTTTGCCTTGTCTAAGAATGTACTCTACTGTTGAGCTAATTGTAGAATTAATTCCTTTTTCTCCGTCTAAAAAAGAATCAGCTTTAGGAAATGGTGTTGATTTTAAAAAAGTATTTTCATTATTGTGAAAACCATAAAAAACAGCTTTATTAGGATCTTTAAAATCAATATTAGCATTAATAATATCTCCAGGTGCTAAGTACAGAATATTTCTACCTATTCTGAAGTAATTAGGTGCCCTCAATTTAAATTGTACTGAAAAATGTTTGTTACTATCTGGTATAAAAATGCGTTCAGCAGATGGCAAGCTTACATCTTTAAACTCTGACATATCTTCTACTTCTACAGAATTATTAAAATTAATTGCAGTTCCTGTAATTTTTACAGTGCCTGGCTTTTGGGCAAAGGAATAACTGTTGATAGAAATTATTATAAAAAATAAGAAAAGTTTTTTCACAAAGTATTATAAGTTAAAAAGTCATATTTAATAGTAGCTAATTATTAGAGTTCATTTGATTTTGATGTGATTGAAAGTAAAAAGTCAATTTTATTTATTTTTTGACTTCAATCAACATTTTGATTTTATTCCCAAAAGAAGAATCAAAACCATTAAAAGAAGTGATTAATTTATTTTGGTTATCAAAAAGATAACTTTTAGGTATTGCTTTTATTGAGTAATTTTTATCTAGTAGTTGTCTTGAATTATCAATCGCTAATAATTGTTTCCAAGGCATTTTTTCTTGCATTAAAGCGTTTTTCCAAAGTTGCCTATCGGTATCAATAGAAATACTTGTAATTTTAAGATCATTTTTAGAATAAATATTATACAGTTTTAAAAGTTCGGGTATTTCTTTTCGGCAAGGGCCACACCAACTTGCCCAAAAAACTATCAAATGTAATTTTTGACTATTGGTATTTACTATTTCTGTTTTTCCTGCGAAATTTTCGAATGGTATAAAAGAAGGATATTTATTATCAAAGCCAATAGGATCAGATAAATAGATTTGTATACGAGTATATAAATCAAAATCCTTTACTTGTGGATTAAACTTACTTAAAAGATATTTCAATTCATCTATCGGAAAATATTCTTTATATGAGTAAAGCTGTGATAAAAGAAAAGCCGAAGTAGGATATTCCTTTATAATATTTATATTATGCTTACGAATTATTAAATTTTCAATGGAATCTTTACCAGGGTAGCGTAATACAATATTTGAAAAATATGGTACATTCTGGAAAGAACCTTTAAAACTTGATTCTTCAGGATTTAATAAATCAAACGCTTTTATAAATGTCTTAGTTTTATCTAAATAGAAATTAGAAAATACAATATTACGAGCGTCGTACTTAAAACCAATAGGGAGAAATTGTTTTTTCCCATTTTTAAATTCCCATCGGTTTATTTTAACTAAAATAGGGTTAGTGCTCTTTGCTAATGAGGATTTGAAAGTAACAAATTTATCGATGACTTTAACAGAATCTATTGCTCTAGAACTGTTTAATTCATAAAGGTAAAAATATGTCCCCTTTAACCGATTGAACATATTATTCGTCAGTTCTATTTTTATTTCTCCTCTAATATTGGCATCGTTATTTAAATTACAACTGAATAAAGAAAGTAAAGTAATAATAAATAAATAGACTTTCATATTTAGGACATAAATTTTAAATATCAGTTGAAGTTAATACTATACTTTATTCTTATAATTTTAAAATTCACCTCAATTATATTTTGTTAAATTAACCTAAATAATATTCTTATTAGGCTACCTCTTCTCAAAAAACCACCACAATTTTTTACGAGGTTTTACTTTATAGTTTCCAGTAACATACACTCCAATATGGCTCATTGCATCTTCTATACTATCAGTTAATAACACCAAATTCATATCTTCTTTAGAAATGGTTCCTTGCTCTACCATCATTTGACAATAATCTAGTAATGGTTGAAAATATGTTTTCCCAAATAATACAATCGGAAAATTATTAATGGTTTTTGTTTGCACCAAAGTAAGGGTCTCAAAAAATTCATCCATCGTTCCAAATCCTCCTGGCATAATAATGAATGCATATGAATATTTTACCATCATTACTTTTCTTATAAAAAAGTAATTTAGTGTAACAGATTTTTGAACATAAGGATTTGCATGTTGCTCAAATGGCAATTTGATATTAACTCCAACAGACTGTCCACCATTTTCAAATGCACCCCTATTGGCTGCTTCCATAATACCAGGGCCCCCTCCAGTAATAGTAGTAAAACCCAAATCGGCAATGCCTTTACCTATTGCTCTGGCAGCAATATATTGTGGATGATCTTCTTTAAATCTAGCACTACCGAAAACGGTAACGGCAGGACCAACAAAATGCAGAAAACGAAATGATTTGATGAATTGAGTAAATACCTCCAAAGCAAATCCTAATTCATTAATTCTTGGCTTTGGTCCTTCTAAATACACAGATTTAAAGGGGGGAATAATACGTTGCTCCATGAAAGATGCTTAATTTTATTATAGTTTGAAATTATAACAAAGTACTCATTTCAAAACATTAACGGTTAATTATTAATGAATAAACTACTCTACTGTTTTCTTTTTCTAGGCCAATGCATTTTACTTAATGCTCAGAAAGTGATTTACCCTGGCGATTTTAGGTGTATTTCACTAAATGGGCCAATGATGAATTATTGGAATAGTGAAGCAGTAAAAACAGTATTTACAAAAGATCTAGATAGTTTGTTAGTAGAAAAATTAGGATTTAAGCTTATAAATAATACCGATATCGCTTTTAAAGAAATTAAAGATAAAAATCAATCTCAAAATGTAAGAAATAGTATTGCTAACGAACATGAATTAAATATTGATCTTATTGAATATCCAACTGTTATTTATCTTAGAGAATTTGATTTAGCTGTTCTTGATACTTTATTTGTAAAAGAAGTAAAATCGGTGTTGCGCATAATAGTAAATATTAAAAGAGCTAAAGAAACACCCATTTTTAATTCGGCGATAGATATTTTTATTAAGGATGGCATAACAAATGGAATAGGTATTGTTGCACAAAATTTACCTTTTTCATCAAAAGGTTTTACCGAAGTATTAAAAAAATCAATGGCGATATTATTAGACTCTACCAAAACAGATGCTCAAATAGAAGTTAAAGCTGCAAGGGTATTTGTACGAGACAATTTTATTTTGGATAAAATAATTGACAAGCCCAGGGTTCAGGTGAATTCAAAAAATAATATCTGTAAATTCAGTTATAAAAATCAACAACAGATAATTAGATGGGGGGAGCAATTATATCAAAAAATTATTTTAACAGGAAAAAATAAAACAGCACTGCCAGATTCAGTATTAATAGCACTAAAAAAAGAAGTTGCCGCTGATAATGAAAATAAGTTTATTTTAATACAAGATGCTAGGGATGTAGTTCTCGATAATAATTACTTAATTTCTTTTGTTGCATTTGCAGAAACTGATTTTATTGGTAACCAACAAATCAACATCATAAAAGGCAATTTTAATACAGTTACGCTTAACAAAGATACCATTGCTCGATTTAGTGTAGAAAAAGCAATAATAGATACAAGTAAAAAAATATTTGCCCAACAAGTTACTAATGGAGTTGATAATAAATTAAATTTTACCATTGATTCTAGTGGAAGAACAATGTCAGTGTTACAAGATTATGTAATTAGCGGAATAATATGGAATCAATCATTTACAATTTGTATTAGTGGAGAAAGGTATTTGAAAGAATTTTATTTAAATGATCAATTAGTTTGTGTTGCCAACGGAAACAAAGTATTAGAAAGATTTGTTATTTTAGATGAATCAATTGCGAACAGATTAATAAATGCTTTGTTATTGATTGGATTTAATTCTTATTTACAATAAATATTATGCGCATCATCTCCTACAACGTAAATGGCATTCGAGCTGCTATTAAAAAAGGTTTTATCGATTGGTTATCTACCAACCCAGCAGATATTATTTGTTTGCAAGAAAGCAAAGCAACCAAAGATGATATTGATCATGCTCATTTTGAAAAAGCTGGTTACAATAGCTATTGGTTTTCTGCACAAAAAAAAGGCTATAGTGGAGTTGTTATCCTTTCTAGAAATAAAGCAGATAAAATTATTTATGGTAGTGGAATTGAACAAAGTGATTTTGAAGGCAGGGTAATAAGGGTCGATTTTGGAAAAATAAGTATCATCAATGCATATTATCCTTCGGGTACAAGTGGAGATGAAAGGCAAACATATAAATACCAATGGTTAAAAGAATTTAATGGTTATTTAGAAACCCTAAAAAAAACGAGGAAGCAATTAATTGTTGTAGGGGATTATAATATTGCTCATGAACCAATTGATATTCATGACCCTAAAGGCAATAAAAAATCATCTGGATTTTTACCAGAAGAGCGCGAATGGATGACCAGTTTTTTAGCAAATGGATGGATTGATACATATCGGCATTTAAACCCCGAAACAACTGGTGGATATAGTTGGTGGAGTCAACGCTTTCCTTCTGTTCGATTGCAAAACAAAGGTTGGCGCATCGATTATATTTGCATCACTAAAAATTTGTTACCTCATTTAAAAGCAGCAACCATTTTACCAGATATTAAACACAGCGATCATTGCCCGATATTTGCAGAACTAACTATTTAACCAATACCGCGAATCGTAACCCGCAACTCGTATCACATAACCCGTAACCCAATAACTTAAATGCTCATCTACAACGTAACCACCAAAGTTGCTCACTCTATTCATACTGATTGGCTTCATTGGATGAAAAATGAACATATTCCTGAGGTTATGAAAACTGAATGCTTTACAAAGCAAGTATTTGTTCGCATATTGGAGACCGATGAAGAAGATGGACCAACCTATGCAGTTCAGTATCATGCAGCATCTAAAGAAGACTATGAAAAGTATCTACAAGATTTTGCACCTATTTTAAGAGAAGCAACTTTAAAGCAATGGGGCAACAAAATCATGGCTTTTAGGTCGATAATGCAACTTGTGCATTGAGTGTGGATAGTTTTAGAAATAGTGTTTGGTAATTAAAAATCTTTCTTATATTACTCTGAAACCCTTACAGTTGTTGAATTTCAGCTATTGGTGCTTGAAACACTTGATATCATTGGTTTTCAGCGTTTATTGGCGATCCCATATAAGCTATATAAATATACAGTATTCTTCTCTAGCCCTTTATTTATAGGGGTTTTACCTTGAAAAAAATATTTAAAATAAAGCAAAAAATATTTTGTTCTTAATTAAAAGAGAATAAATTTGTTACAGTTTACAAAAACATTAAAAACACATCTATGAACAAAGCTGAATTAATCGCGGTACTAGCTGATGATGCTGGTATAACAAAAACACAAGCAAACTCTACTTTGGATGCTTTTATTGATGCAGTAACAAAAGCATTGAAAAAAGGAGATAAAGTAACTCTAGTAGGTTTCGGTACATTCTCTGTATCTAAGCGTGCTGCAAGAACTGGTCGTAACCCACAAACTGGCGAAACCATCAAAATTAAAGCAAAGAAAGTTGCTAAATTTAAAGCTGGTAAAGAATTAAGCGGTAAGCTCTAATTACATCTAACAAAAGAATTGAACCCCGCTTTGGCGGGGTTTTTCTATTTTTGCACTTTAATCATCATTATTACAAAAAACTATTATGGGCAGAGGCGACAAAAAAACAGCTAAAGGAAAAAGATTTCAAGGGTCATTTGGTAATTCTAGACCAGCAAATCCAGTAAAATCAACTAAAGCTGCAAAGAAGACAGAAACACCAACAGAAGTAGTACCAGAAGTAAAAGCTGCGAAGAAAACAGAAACAAAAACAGAAGTAAAAGCTGCGAAGTAAAAAATTAGAAGGATCAGTTGTAATATTTTATTACTGATCCTTTCATTTAATTACTGGAGTTACTTTATAAGTGGCTCTTGCAATTGTAGTTAATGCTCCTACTAATACGTCTAAGTCGGCCAATCTAGTATACACATGTGGCGTGATTCTTACACAACGAATATTTTCCCAAACTATTCCTACTGTATGTATTTTATACGTTGTAAATAATTTTTGGTCTAACTCCTGTGGCGTTAATCCATCAATAGTTACTCCGCCAATTGCGCATGAATATTGATCTTTAAAAGAAGTGTGAATGCGTATTCCAGGCACATCTTTAACTTTATTCATCCAGTAATTTTTTAAATATCGAATTCTTTCTTCTTTTCTTTTACTCCCAATTGCAGTATGAAACGCAATGGCTTCGCCAATACCCTGCTCTATCGGAAAGCTTCTTGTACCAAGGTTTTCGAACTTTCTAATATCTGTACTGTTTGGTTTTTCTGCACAAATAAGTGGCCACACTTTTTCTATTTTTTCTTTTTTAATCCATAACATTCCTGAACCTATTGGGGCACTCAAAAATTTATGCAAACTTGTTCCAAAATAATCGCAGCCTAATTCAGGTATTTTAAAATCGAGCAAGCCAAATGAATGCGCACCATCTACAATTACTTCAATACCTTTTCGGTGAGCCATTTCGCATATTTTCTTAAC
>JBKJQV010000265.1:0-3157 GCA_046593815.1 Sediminibacterium sp.
AAAGCATGGAGCCAATTGTAATTTACAGGTTCAAGATAAAATAGACCCACATCAAATTGATTGATATGTTTTGATATTTGCTTTACATCAACAGGTTCAGAAAATATAATTTTTTTGTTAGAACCATATTTTGTTTTAAGTAATTCGTAGGTCTTTTTTTCAGTAGGAACTAAAATTAAATGTAATTCACAGGCAATGGTACTTCCTAAAACAGCTTCGATCATTAATTCTATCTTCCTATTGGCCAAGACCACGCCATGGTGGACAATTTTAATTGGATTGTCGGTAACATTAGGTTTAAGATTTTCTTCATAGTCCGGTGCATTAACAATTTCAACAAAAGGGGTTTTAAATTCCGTTTCGTAACGCAATCCTATTGTTTTATTTACGGCAAAAATTAAATCTATTTTACCCGAGTAATTACTCAAAACATTTTTGTATTTCTCTCCCAACTCTTTCCATTCAGAAGAATCTTCAAATTCAGCAGGATAATATTCGTGTGCATTTAAAATTAATTTTCGGTCTCCTGTTTTCACTGAAGCGCACAATTGCAAAAAACCAAGGCCGTGACAGATCAAAATATTCGGTTGACCCTGGTTTAGCTTGCTTGATGCCTTTTTAATATTTAACAAAGGATTCAAAATATTTTCACTTTGCTTATAATAAAGTAGATTTAAAATAGCTGAAATTGGTTTGCGAATAATTGCCGGATAGTTAAAATGAAATTTAATTACCGATCTTCTCTCCATAAATTCACGCAGATCAAAAAATCTAAGATTTGGATAAGGATTGTACCCACAAATTGTAATTTCGTATTTCCCTGACAAAGCTTCGATCGTTCTTATTATCCTAGGTTCTTTATTGGGATCTGATTCACAAAATATAAAAACCTTCTTCACTTATTTATACAGATACGCACACATTAATACCGGCCATTTATGATGGTCTTCCATAGCTGCATTCTTATTCAGTATATGTTTGCTTTTTAATAATTCAAAAGCATCATTTGTACTATCTACAACTTTTTTTGTTGCTAACCATTTTTTTTGCGGAGGCTCATAACCGATCTTATCAACGCGCCAGGTTATTTCTTTAGGTAGAATATCCTTCATCGACTCGCGCATCAGATATTTAGTCCAGCCATTATGAATTTTATACTCAGGAGGCAAACTAAAAATAAATTCTACCAGTTCATGACTTAGGAAAGGAAGTCTCACTTCCCTGCTATGCGCCATTGAATTACGGTCGCAAAACCGGAGCAGATCTTCAAGATTATTTGTTGTAACAGAATGTTTCAGGTAACCATTCAGATCGTTTCCGTGATACTCAAAATCATAAGTTATATTTTTAGTGAAGTTCGCCGTAAATTCCTTATCAAAAAATCCGTGTACAGGAATTTTTTCTTTGATGCGGTCATATTTACCGGAATTAACTAATTTATAAACCGGACGTATAGCATCTTTCACCTTCTCCTTCAAACTTGTTTCTTTGTTAATTGGTTTCGATACCGATGGTGTTTCAGTAAGATCAGTAAATTGCATATGTTTATGCAAATTGCTGAATTCGTTCAATTGTTTTTTGTATTCTGAAGGTTGCGTTAAATAAATAGAACTTAAATAAAAATCCAGATAATATTCGTAGCCTCCTAATATTTCGTCAGCACCCTGACCATCTAGCAACACAGTTACATTTTCCTCTTTCGCTTTTTGCATCACACAATATTGTGCATAGATGCTTGCGGAAGGAAATGGTTCTTCCTGATGGTATAATAACTTATCGAAATTAGTTAAGAATCCTTCCTCGTCGGGCCAGGTAAAAAATGGTTGTACATTCGTTTTATCAAGTACTTTTTGAATAAAATCACCTTCATCCCTGTGAAAATTGGCGAAGCGCGCTGAAAAAGTAGTTTGTTTTATTTTTCTTTCTTTATTCAGATCATTAATTACGCAAACAATGCTCGAGCTGTCTAATCCACCTGAAAGACTGGAACCAACAGGCACATCGCTTCTTAATCTGCGTTGTACTGAGCGGTAAAACAATTCTGTATATTTTTTTTTCGATTCCTCAAATGAAATATTTGTATTGATCTCGATATTATCCAGGCTCCAATATTTTTTAATGCTAAGATCCAAATCCTTATTCAGAATTAAAAAATGAGCCGGTGGTAATTTTTTTATGGTTTTGTAAAATGTCTGGCTTCGGTCGGTGGGACTTGTAATATAAGACGATGACTGAATAAAATTATAGAGCATCTCGTTATTTATTTCCTTTTTTATACCGAGTGCAAAAATGGCTTTCATTTCGGAAGCAAACATAAATTGCTTACCGGGTTCATAGTGATAATAAAATGGCTTTTCACCGAAGCGGTCGCGGGCGCAGAACAAAGTTTTTTCTTTTTCATCCCAAATGGCGAATGCAAACATGCCATCCAGTTTTTGAAGACAATTTTCCTTTTCAATTTCGTACAGTTTTAAAAGCACTTCGGTATCTGATTCCGTTTTAAATTTATGTCCGGCTTTTAATAATTGTTCTTTTAATTCAATGTAATTATAAATTTCTCCGTTAAATACCATTGTATAACGTCCATCAGCACTGTGCATGGGCTGCGATGCATTATCGCTAAGATCTATGATTGACAAGCGTCGGTGTCCTAAAGCAACATTAGAAGAAGCATTAAGCCATTGTCCTTCGCCATCAGGTCCACGGTGCACAATAGCATCCGTCATTTTTTTTATGAGCGACGCGTTAATTGTATTACTGGAAATAATTCCGGCAATGCCGCACATTAGCCGGCCACAGTTTTTAAAACATTTTCGTGCTTTTTCATTGTAGCTTCAATACGCGCTAAATTTTCTTTAGTCCAGCTAATAGTTTTTTCCAAATCTTCTCTATAATCTACTTCGGCTTTAAAGCCGATCTCTTTTTCAGATTTTTCTGTGCTGCCATACCGTTTACCAGAATTATCCCAACTGCGTTTTGGCAAGAGCTCCACCTTGGAAGTGCTTTTGGCAATTTCCACTATGAGATTAGCCCATTCAGCAATAGTTGTGTCTTTTCCACTCGCGATGTTATAAACATCACCGGGTTTCCCATTCAAAGCACAGGCAATTAAACCACGGCAAATATCTTCAACGAAAATAAAATCACGCGATGCAAT
>JBKJQV010000354.1:0-11611 GCA_046593815.1 Sediminibacterium sp.
AATGTCGAGAGAGATAATAAAAAAATTTTTTACTCCGCAAATGTCTTCTCTTTCTATTGCAAGAGCTGAAAATAAAGGAGCTGGCATTGGTTTATTTTTAGTGAAAGGCTTTTTGGAAAAAAACAGTGGAGAAATATGGGTGGAAAGTATAGAAGGAAATGGTACCTCATTTTATTTTACTTTACCAATAAACGAACCGGACGATAAAATGGAAAGTCTAAATAAACTTGATCTTAATTAAGAATTGATTTTGATTATTATTTATTAAATATATACTAAACGCTATTACAACAAAAATGTAAAAGCCAATTTGCAATTATTCTATAGAATCTGTGACCAAATCGAAATTGTTTTAAATTAATATTAGGATAATAATAATTATGCTTTTAACCCTGTTTATAGTAATTGCTTACCTCATTGTTTTAATAATTGTTTGCCTGAGAATAGTTTACGAAACTAGGAGCAATACTAAAACAATGGCCTACCTGCTTTTTACGATTTTTATACCAGTTGTGGGTATCATCTTTTATGTCACATTTGGCATCAACTACTGGCGACTGAAACTTTACGATAAAAAATCGGTGAAGGATATGAAGATGCTGAAAAAATTGAAAGCTGAAATGGCCATCTTTTCGGATGTTTCGATTGGAGTAAAAGATATAGATATTGATAATAACGGCGAACTAGCAACTATGCTAATAAAGCATTTACAAAGTCCATTAACCAGAAACAACAGTGTAAAACTTCTGATAAATGGCGAAGAAAAATTTGCAGAAGTATTACAAGCATTGCGCAGTGCCAAACACCATATTCACCTAGAGTATTATATTTACGAACAGGATGAAATTGGTTTGCAGATTGAAGAAATTTTAATTGAAAAAGCTAGGCAAGGTGTGCAAGTTCGCTTTATTTACGACGACTTTGGCAGCCCACCGATAAAGAAAAATACAGAACAAAAAATGAAGGAGGCCGGCGTGGAAATATTCCCGTTTCAAAAGGTATTGTTTTACTTACTTGCCAACCGACTCAATTACCGCAACCACCGAAAAATAATTGTAATTGATGGACAAACCGCTTTTACGGGTGGTATAAATGTAAGTGACAAATATATTAACACCACACCTAAAAAATTGTATTGGCGAGATACACATTTACGAATTGACGGTCCTGGTGTTTTTTATCTGCAATATCTTTTTTTATGTGACTGGAATTTTTGCTGTGGCAAGACTTTGCATCCAGAAGCATTACATTTTGTAAAAAGCAACAAACACCAAGATGATGTATTGGTGCAGGTAGCAGCTAGCGGGCCAGACTCTATGCAACCTGCTATATTATTTTCTATGCTGCAAGCCATTTACCTTGCAAAAAGGGAGATATTAATTACAACACCATATTTTATACCCGGCGACAGTATTTTAGAAGCTATACGGGTAGCGGCTTTAAGCGGATTGGTGGTTAAAATTTTAGTGCCTTACATTTCCGATTCTAAACTAGTTAACTCAGCATCTAAATCATATTACCAAGAGCTGCTACTGGCAGGAGTAGAAATTTACTTGTACCAAAAAGGCTTTGTGCATGCAAAAACAATGGTGACAGATGGCAAGTTTTCAATAATTGGCACTGCAAATATGGACTATCGCAGTTTTGAATTAAACTTTGAAGTGAACGTTTTACTTTATGATAAAAAAACTTCTGAAAAATTAAGGAAGGTATTTTTTGCCGATTTATTAGATTCTGAAAAAATAGATGCTGAACTTTGGTACAAACGCTCTGCCTTTAAGCAACTACCCGAAAAGCTCGCTAGACTTTTTAGTCCAGTATTATAAAATTAAGTGGGTAAGAACATAATCATTCTTTAAAATTATTTTATAACAATTCAAGGTAAAACCCAATAATCTTGTAACTTTTTTAATTATTTATATAACTTTCTTTGTTTGTATATTTTCAACTTTGCTTATCTAATACAGCAAATTCAAATAAATATTTGCTTGTTTTAATTAAATTTGAAAATATACCTAACAAGGGGTTTAAAAATTATCCTTTGGATAATATTATTAATTGTAGGATTAGTCCTATTGCTTTTTATCGCCCTGCAAATTCCTGCTGTACAAAGTTATTCCAAGGATAAAGTTGTTGCCTATTTAGAAGGAAAAATAAAAACAAAAGTTTCTATTCGAAAAGTTCAGATTGGATTTCCCAAATTCATTGTTCTTGAAGATGTTTATTTTGAAGACCAAAAAAAAGACACGCTTTTAGCTGGAAAAAAAATTGCTGTAAATATCAATCTATTTAAAATATTTAACAATAAAGTAGAAATCAATTCTTTAGAATTAAAAGGCATTGTTGCCAATGTTTATAGAAATCCAAAGTCTGTGTTTAATTTTGATTATATCTTAAATGCTTTTCAATCCCAGAAAAAGAAAAATAATTCTCCTCCATTGGAATTTTCGGTTGATAAAATTAAATTAGACAATATTAAAATAAAATATGTTGATGCCATTGCTAAAAATTATTTGAATTTCAGTTTAATTCATCTGGATACTAGAGTCAAAACTTTCGACTTGAACCAAATGTATTTTGAAGTTCCTAATTTAAAAATTGATGGTGTACAATTATTATATAAACAAGGAATAGTTCAAAACACTTTAAATACATTATCTAGTAGCCCCGTATTAAAACTAAAATTAGGAATAATCGATTTGTCTAATGTTAGAGTTGATTATTACGATGAAAATTCTAAGTTAACAAGCAATATTGATTTCAAAAAAATGGTTACAAAAATTAATGCTTTTGATATAAATAACAGCTTATTAAATATTGAATCCATTAATCTAACTGAAGCTAATGGTAATCTGAATTTTAGTAAAATTATTCAACAAAAAGATACGAAAAAAATAACTTCCGATTCAAATAATTGGAAAATAAATCTAAACAATGTCGCTTTCGAAAAAGTGAATTTTGAGTATAACGATAATAATCCAATTCCTATTAGTAATGGAATTGATTACAATCATTTACAAGTTAAAAACCTTAATCTTAAGGCAGAAAAATTAAATTACAATTCTCAAAATATTTCCGGAAAAATCAATTCTATGAAATTGATTGAAAAAAGTGGCTTGAGAGTTGAGTCGATGAAAACTGCATTTTACTATGGTCAACAATCAGCTTATTTAAAAGATTTATATATAAAAACTCCTCAAACAATTCTTCGAAGCGAAATTATTGTTGACTATCCATCCATTGATTATATTTTTAAAAATCCTCGTGATCTTAACATCAAAGCTAACTTAAACAATAGTAGAATAGGGTTCAAAGATATATTGAATTTTGTTCCTACTTTATCTAAGAATAATCTGTTTAAAGATAATCCAAATGCGATCTTATTTTTGAACACTACTGTTTCGGGGAAAATGAATAATCTTATTATTCCGAATCTACAATTGAGTGGTATAGGTACAACTAAAATAAATGCCAGCGGACAAATTACAGGGCTGCCAGATATAAGCAAAACATATTTTAATTTGAATATTAAAAATTTGCAATCAAGTGCCAAAGATGTTTATAGTTTTGCCCCCAAAAATACAATTCCAAATACCATTCAACTTCCGGATCAATTCAACGCTATTGGAACTTTTAAAGGAACACTTAATAAATTCAAAACCAATTTGGTTCTGAAAACCAGTTTAGGAAATGCAACATTCAAAGGTTTTATAGACATACATCTTAAAAATAGTGAAAAATACAACTTTGATGCTTCACTAGACAATTTTGATTTGGGAAAATTTCTTAAAAACGATTCAATAGGAAAAATCACACTTAAAACAACTATTAAAGGGTCCAGCTTTAATCCTAAAACAGCAAATGCAAATATATTTGCTACCATAAGTAAAGCAAGTTTTAATAGCTATACCTATCAAAATATAGTTATAAACGGGAAAATAGATAATGGGTTATTTAATGCAACTGCTAACATAAAAGACTCAAACTTGAAATTAGATTTGGTTTCGAGTGGTAGCTTTAAGGAGAAATATCCTAAAGGGAAGATTCACTTAAATGTTGATATTGCCGATTTATACAAACTCAATTTAAATACTAAACCATTAAAGTTGCACGGAATTGTGGATGCTGATTTACAGTCTGCGGATTTGGATTATTTGAACGGTAAAATGAGTATTCATCATTTGATAATTGCCAATGCAAAAGATCAGTTTGCAACTGATTCTATCAATTTAGTTGCAGTTTCAACTATTGAGAAAAATTCGATTGTATTAAATTCTCCTTTTATAAATGCCGAATTTTTTGGAAAATATAAATTGTCGACGATAACAAATTCAATAAGTAACAGTATTTCTAAGTATTATAATTTTAATAATAGTAAGAAAAATTTAACTAATGATAAACAGCAACTAGCATTTAAAGTAAAAATACAAAGTACTCCTGTTTTATTTAAATTATTTCCTGATTTGAAAAGTTTAGAGCCAATTTCAATTAATGGAAGATATAATTCAGTGAATGATTCCATTAATATAAATGGCTCAATACCGAGTTTGGTTTATGGTTCAAATTCTATTACCAATGCGGCTATAAAAATCGACAAGAAAGATAACGCTTTGCTATATAATATGAGTTCAGAGCAGATTAAAAACTCCACAATTGAAATTCCTAACACAACTTTAAGCGGAAAAGTTGCCGAAAACATTGTTGATTATACTTTATTGATGAAAGATTTCAAAAATAAAGACCGATATATGATTGCAGGAAATTTGCAAACTAAAAATAGTGGTGATGAAATTTCAATTGACCCTAAAAATCTATTATTAAATTATGAAAATTGGTCAATTTCCAAAGACAATAGAATTAGGTTTGCCAATAATGAAATTTATGTAAATAATTTTGAATTAAGCAAAAATGGAAGCAGTATCAGCCTTCATTCTGAAACACAAAACCCAAATCCGCCTTTGGCAGTTGATTTTAAAAATTTTAAAATACAAACAATTTCCAATATTGTACTGATAAAAAATTATGAAATCGACGGAACAATAAATGGTAAGGCTGTGCTGAAAAATTTAATGACAAATCCACTTTTCACTGCTGATTTAAATGTGGAAAAATTCACTTTCAAAAAAGAAATAGTTGGAAACTTGAAGATAAAAGTCAATAACGATATTGCAGATAAATATGCAACAAATATTGAAATTACAGGTCAGGACAATCAAGTGAATTTGGATGGAAATTACACATCAACAGATGGCAATCTGAATATGAATTTAGATATTCAGAAATTAAACTTGAAATCCATACAAGTATTCTCTATGGACAATATTACTGATGGAATTGGTTATTTAAACGGAAAATTCAAAATTCTTGGTAAAACAAGCAATCCAAAATTAATTGGCGAGTTGAAATTTAATGAAGTTGGATTTAAAGCCAAAAAACTGAATGCCAATTTTAAATCGTTGAATGATAAAATAGTTTTTGTTGAGAATGTTATTCTTTTTGATGATTTTACTATTAAAGACGAAAAAGACAACGATTTAACTATAAATGGACAAATCTACAATCAGGATTATGCCAATTTAGGATTTGATATTACAATAGATGCAGACAATTTCAAAGCTGTAAATTCAAAACCAAAAGACAACAATATATTTTATGGAGAATTATTTTTAGACAACCAACTTTCAGTTAAAGGAACAATGAACAGTCCATTAATTGAAGGTAACATTAGAATAAACGAAGGCACTAAATTTACTATAGTTTTACCTCAAGATGATCCTTCAATTGCCGACAGAGAAGGCATAGTTGAGTTTATTGATCAGGATAAACCCCAATTAATAAAGACTCTTTCGGTATATGATACTTTAAGTAAAACCGAAATCAAAGGCATCAACGCTACAGTAAATATTGAGATTGATAAAAATGCCGAAATTTCTATTGTTATTGATAAAAGTAATGGTGATTTTTTAAAATTAAAAGGCGAAGCACAACTTACCGGCGGAATAGATCCGTCAGGAAAAACTACTTTAACTGGAAGATATGAATTAGAAAAAGGTAGTTATGAGCTGAATTTTAATTTGATTAAAAGAAAATTCGATATTAAGAAAGGAAGTTATCTTCTTTGGACAGGTGAACCAACTTCTGCCGAAATTAACATTACTGGCGTTTATAAGATAGAAACTGCTCCAATAGATTTGTTAATTAATCAATTATCCTCGCTTACTCCTGAAGAAAGAAATACATACAAACAAAAAATTCCTTTCGAAACTGAGCTGAAAATGAACGGTGATTTATTGAAACCTAATATAGCTTTCGATATAATACTTCCAGAAGGTAATAATAATGTTTCAAGTGAAATTATATCTAATACCCAAGCTAAATTGGCTCAATTACGTCAAGATCCAGATGAAATGAACAAACAGGTTTTTGCCTTGCTTTTGTTAGGAAGATTCATTGGTGAAGATCCTTTTTCGAGTGAAAGTGGTAGAACAACTGCTTCATCTTTAGCAAGGGAAAGTGCTAGTAAAATATTATCTCAACAGCTTAATAATCTAGCAAGTGATTTGATAAAAGGTTTTGAAGTTGATTTTAATTTAGCATCTTCTGAAGATTTTACCACTGGTCAAAAAGAAAATAAAACCGATTTAAATGTTGGACTATCCAAAAAGCTTTTGAACGACCGATTAAAAGTTACAGTAGGAAGCAGCTTTGGTATTGAAGGTCCAGAACAAAAAAATAAAGAAGCTAATTCATTTGCCGGTGATATTTCTGTAGAATACCAACTCTCTAAAGACGGCCGTTATAAACTTCGTGCTTATAGAAAAAACCTTTATCAGGTTGCATTACAAGGACAAGTTATTGAATCTGGAATAGGATTTATAATCACAATTGATTATAACACATTCAAAGAATTATATAATTCTAAAAAGCGTACAGTAAAACCGAAAAAAGATAAAAAGAAATCAAATGATTAAGAAATCGGTATACATAGTATTTCTTGTATTATTTGCAACTTCTTGTAGTAACACAAAATACCTTGCAGAAGGTGAACTGTTATATATGGGAGGAAAAGTAACAGTAAAAGATAGCTTACTAAAACAAAAAGAGCGCAAAGAATTACAGTCAAAACTGAATGAAATTATACGTCCGATTCCAAATAAAAGTTTTTTAGGTCTTCGCCCTAAATTATTTTTCTACAATATCGCTGGAGATGTTAAAAAAGAAAAAGGATTTCGTCATTGGCTTAAATATACTATTGGAGAACCACCAGTTTTATTTAGTAAAGTTGATTTGGAATACAATAGGAGTTTATTACAGAATTTTTCGGAAAACAATGGCTTTTTTAATACTAGAACCAGTGCCGATTCAACAAGACACGACAAGCGGGTAACGGCAGAATACATTGTAAAACCTAATCAGCAATATAAAATTAAAACTGTCAAATATCCTACTGATTCGTCTGATATTGATATTGCTGTTCGTAAAACACAACTCAATAGTTTGTTGAAAGTTGGTGGCTCGTATAGTCTTGATGCAATAAAGGCTGAAAGAATTCGCATTGATACCCGTTTAAAAGAAAATGGTTTTTACTATTTTAATCCTGATTATTTAAAAGTTCAGGTAGATAGTACTGTTGGGGATCACGAGGTAGATTTAATTGTGAAAGTGAAAGACGAAGCTCCCAAAATGGCTAAAACACCTTTTAAAATCAACAAAATTATTGTTTATCCAAATTTTGCACTTAATCAAGATAGCCTAAGTAAAGTTGAAAAGTATAAAGATTTCACTATCATAGGAAATAACGGTTTATTTAAACCAAGAATTTACGATCACACATTATACTTTAAAAAAGATGATTTATATAATAGAACGAATCATAATTTATCGTTGAATAGGTTAGTGAATTTAGGAACATTTAAGTTTGTGAAAAATCAGTTTAGGGTTGCTGATACTGTTGGTAATTATTTGAATGCTTATTATTACCTAACGCCATTACCACAAAAATCATTTCGTGTGGAAATTTTGGCAAAAACCAATTCTGCAAATTATAGTGGAACCGAATTAAAAATAAATTGGAGTAATCGCAATACATTTCATGGTGCTGAATTATTTAAAATAGCTGCTTTTGGTGGATTTGAAGTACAATCGGGTGGCCAAAATAACGGGTTTAATGTATATCGTATAGGTTCAGAAGCATCTTTAACTTGGCCAAGATTTATATCACCATTTAAACTTAAATCTTCTAGCGGATATGTTCCAAGAACTAATACTACTATAGGTTACGAGTTTCAAAACAGGCAGAAATTATATTCAATTCAAACATTTAAAGCATCATTTGGATATGCTTGGAAAGAAAACTTGCATAGCGAACATTTACTAAATATCACCGAAATTACTTTTGCTAGCCCGAAAAATATTACCGATTTGTATATAGCTCAAGTTGCTTTAAATCCTTCATTAAAAAAAGTAATAATAAAGCAATTAATTTTTGGACCAACTTATACATATACTTATGATAATGAAATAGATTTAAGAAAGGATAACACGGTTTATTACAGGGGAGGCATTGATTTATCGGGAAATATTTATGGATTGGTTACTGGTGCAAATATTAGTAAAGGAGATACTGTTAAAGTTTTAGGAATACCATTCAGTCAGTTTGGCAAATTTCAAAATGAGTTTAAGTATGCACATAAATTCAATAAAAATTCTCTATTAAAAAGTAGAATAATCATCGGGGCTGCTTTTGCTTATGGAAATTCTGACGAAATTCCATTTAGTAAACAATTTTTTATTGGCGGAACAAATAGCTTGCGTGGCTTTCGATCAAGAGCTTTAGGTCCGGGTACTTATGATGGTACAAATTTAACGAGTGCGTTTGTTCCAGATCAATCAGGGGATGTAAAATTAGAATTTAATACAGAATATCGATCCAAAATTTATCGGTTTATATATGGAGCCACTTTTATTGATGCAGGAAATATTTGGCTTTTAAATAAAGATGTAAATAAGCCTGGTTCTGAATTTTCCAAAGAATTCATGAAAGAAATTGCCGTTGATGTTGGTATAGGCCTGCGATTTGATTTTAGTTTTTTAGTGCTTAGAACAGATTTGGCTATTCCTATTAGAAAACCTTATTTAGCAGACGGTAAGCGTTGGGTAATTAATGAAATAAATTTTGGAAGTAGTTCTTGGAGAAAAGAAAATTTGATATTTAACTTAGCAATTGGCTATCCGTTCTAAGTAATTGATGTGACAATGTTTGTAATTAAAAAAGCCCCCGCATATACGGAGGCTTCAATACTTTTTTAGAAAATATTATAAAGTCTTTAGAACTTCATTCATACTTCGAACTGCATCTGCGCTCTTATTAAAAGCAGCTTGCTCATCGGTATTCAGTTGATAATCTAATATTTTTTCCCAACCATTTTTGCCAATAGTAACTGGAACTCCTAAACAAATATCAGACTGGCCATATTCTCCATTCAAGCTAACACAACAAGTAAATAATTTTTTCTGATCACGAACTATACTTTCTACTAAAGCAGCTCCTGCCGCACCTGGTGCATACCATGCAGAAGTACCTATTAATTTAGTAAGTATTGCGCCTCCAACCATTGTATCATTTACAATTTGTTGTTGTTGTTCTGCATTTAAGAAATTTGTAACGGGGGCAGAATTCCAAGTTGCATACCTAATTAAAGGAATCATAGTAGTATCTCCATGTCCGCCTACAACTACTGCATTTAAATCGGAAGGGCTACAAGAAAGGTGTTGACTTAATTGATATTTAAATCTACTACTATCTAAAGTGCCACCCATTCCAATAATTCTATTTTTAGGTAAGCCTGTAGCAGTTAATGCTAAATAAGTCATAGTATCCATTGGGTTACTAATCACTATTATAATGGCATTAGGAGAATGTTTCAAAATATTTTCACATACTGTTTTTACTATACCAGCATTAGTTCCAATCAATTCTTCTCTTGTCATACCCGGTTTACGTGGAATACCCGACGTAATAACTACTACATCACTACCTGCAGTTTTTGTATAATCGTTGGTGCTACCAACAATTTTTGTATCAAACCCTAGTAATGCAGCTGTCTGCATCATATCTTGTGCTTTGCCTTCAGCTAAACCTTCTTTAATATCTAATAAAACCAACTCAGTACATAATTCTTTGCGGGCAATATTATCGGCACATGTGGCTCCTACAGCTCCTGCACCTACTACGGTAACTTTCATAATAAAACTATTTAAATTGATTAATTGTAGAAAAGCAAAGTTACAAACACGTAACTACTTTTTGCAAATAAATTCTAACAATTCAGGCATTTCTACTCCCATATCCCAAGCTTTTAAAAATTGTTTATTTTTATCATACAATGCCATAAAAGGGGTGAACTTAACTTGGTAAAATGCTGGGATCATGTATTTAGGGTCTCTCCCAACTTTCATATTGGGGTACTTATTGAGTTTGTATTGGTAATAAAACTTTTTGATATCGTCAAAATCTCTATAACTCGCCCAGATAAATAATACATTTTGTAAACTATCAATTTTACTTACAATTTCTTTGGCTTCGTGTTGACAATGACTACATTCTGGACTAAAATAAATAATCATTGTGAATTTGTATGATGGAAGCGAGGCTTTTGTTAACCAAGTACTATCAGTCTGCAATAATTTAAACTCTGGTAATGCAGGATTTTTTTGATAGGAGGGAATAGTATCTATTGGTGATTGAGCCTTTAAAGAGTAAGCTAGAGTAATCAAACTAAAAATTAAAAAAATCTTTTTCATATACTGGGTATTTCTAAATCTTTCCATCTGCATCTATCATTCTCATTTGTTTTGCATCTTGCAAAAAATCTGAAGCAAAAATAAAATTATTCAACAATTCATCTTTACTAAAAATAATGTCTTTATTGGTTCCTTCCCATTGTTTCTTTCCTTGATGAAGGTAAACAATATGATCGCCAATTTCCATTACACTATTCATATCATGGGTAACAACAATGGTAGTGATATTGAATTCTACCGTAATTTCTTTAATCAGTTTGTCTATTACCAATGAAGTTTGAGGATCTAAACCAGAGTTGGGTTCATCACAAAACAAGTATTTTGGATTCAACACAATTGATCTTGCAATACCAACTCTTTTTTTCATTCCACCACTAATTTCTGCAGGGTATCTCTTATGAGTATCAGTTAAATTAACTCTTTCTAAAACTTCAGATGCTCTTCTTCTTTTTTCTGCAATGGTCCAATTAGTAAACATGTCTAATGGAAATATTACATTTTGTTCAACTGTCATCGAATCGAATAATGCATTCCCTTGAAATAACATGCCAATTTTTTGACGTAGTAGCTTTCTTTCTTTGGTATCCATGGTAACAATATCCTCGCCATCGTATGAAATCATACCATTTTCTGGATAAAATAACCCAACAATACATTTTGTAAGCACAGTTTTACCGCTGCCGCTGGCACCTATAATTAAATTGCATTTACCTGTTTCCATTACAGCGCTAATGCCATCTAAAATGGTTCTTCCACCAAAGCTTTTCTTAATATCACTTACTTCAATCATGAATATGCAAACTACAAA
>JBKJQV010000066.1:0-7543 GCA_046593815.1 Sediminibacterium sp.
TCAGGGATCGTCTGCCGACACACTTATTACGGATTAATAGCGAACTAAATTTGAAATATTGAAGGTCCAGCCACCATTACAGAAATACTTTTGTTGGCTGATGTACGGTAAAATTAATTGTAAACTGTCAAAATAAAAACCAATGAGCAACGTAGAATTAAATGAAATAATAAAGCAGCAACAGAAAATGTTTTTACAAAAAGTTTGTGATAAACACGAATACATAAAAGTAACACTAACCGTTACTGGCATTAATCAGCCTTCGCAATCTTACCAATGTAAGAACTGTGGTAAAACTTTAAATTATTAATTATGGGAATGTTCGATAATTTAAAAGTAAGTACAAGTAAGCTACCATTGTCCGATAGCGAAAAACAATCATTAGGTGATAATCCTGATTGGCAGACTAAAGATTTTGAATGTATTTTGTCAACCGCTGAAATTACAGACGAAGGCAAATTAAGATTTCTAAACTTCAGATATGATTGGGATGAAAATGCAGAAAGTGCTATGTCAAAACTTACAGGCAAAAAAGGGGCGTTAGTAACTAAGGATGAGCAATGGATTGATATTGAAAAACACGGTTACGTCAACTTCTATTCGTCAGTAAATAATATTTGGTATGAGTTCAATGCAAAATTCACAGATGGTCAATTAGTAAACATTGAACGTGTTGGGTCTTAATTGCGCCCAACGGTTACAGCTATGCGTCAGGTTTTGTTTTTCACAAAACTTGCGTATAGGTGGTTTTACCTGCTGGCACGGTTAATTTAGCAGAAACTTAAATACGAAGAACGAAACAAAAAATTAAAATTTAAAAGCGATGGCAAAAAAGAAAACAATTTGGGATTATTTTGAAGATAATATTGATTATCCAAGCGAAGTAGCACACAAACCATTACCATACGGAACTGTTTGGTGTTACATTTCATCAACATTTTTGAACGGAATTATTAACTATGTAAAACCAATAAGTTGTTTTGTATTGGATAGATACACGGCAGACGATGAAAATATTGGTGATGGAAATTTTACCGTATGCAACAAAGGCGAGTTTGGTAAATGGCATAAATGGGCTGGAACTAAAAAAGAACTGATTACAGCAATTACTTCTGGAGAAAAAGAAATGTATCATACCGATATGAATTGCTTTGGGGATGATATTGCTCTACTTGCTGAGATAGAAACAAATGAGGAAGATGGCAAAGGACGATATATGTTCTTTTGGTTTGATTGTGATGTTTCAGATTGTTGCATTGGAAAATTTGAAACCACTGATACCAAAGAAGATGTGATTCAATCAATGAAAAACTGGCTTGATGAAACTAAGGAAGAAAATAAGGGAAAAATTGTTGAAGAAGGTTACGATAACGGTATTGTGAATTACTCTGAACTTCCTATTTCTTTTTTGAAGGGATGGCTTAAATTTTAATTTTTTGAAACGAAATGATAATACGAAGCGATACAGTAGTGCTTGCAGGTAACGGTTTGCAGGTTTATTTAGTTGCGATTTAAAAACGAAAAATTATGATAACAGAAAAAAGTTACTTAGAAGCGAAAAAGTTAATTGCTGACTACGAAAGCGAGCAATTGAATAAACCTGTTGTTAGCAGTAGTGCGGACACAGGTGGAATTGATAAATATTTTGACGACTTAGAAAAGTGGGAAAACAGTTTATATTGCAACGAGTGTGGATGTGATAAGATAACAGGTTTTGCATACTACAGAACGGTTGCAAATGGTGAAGTATGGCATTGTAAAAATTGCAAAACTGAAACTGTTGTAGGAAATAAGCCAAACGAAGACAGATATTAGCATTACTGCTAACACATGTATATACGCACCTTTTGATTTGGACAAATAGGAACAAAAAGAGCTAAAAAATAAACGAGCAAAAGCATTGATAATTAAGTGTTTGTGCTTATCTTTAAGAATAAATAAATAAATTCACCTATTGGTGAAAATATCAATATGTTGACATGGCGTACAAGAAAATAAACTTATATAACAACGACAAAACAAGAGGAACGCATGACGATTTCTTCTTGACGGAGTATTATAAATGCTTAAATGATGCTTATGAGGCAAACGATTATGTTCAAGCGAATTTCATTAAAGACGAATTAGATTTATGGTATATTGAAATGTTTCATATACAGTATCCAGAAAAGAGAAAATATCTTTTATTGAAAAACCAAGACACAGCATTGGGAATTGATAGTGAAGATGACAAAGCCAGTGAAGAGGTCGCAATTGAATTACTATTAAAGCAGACATAGATGGAAACAGGAAATAAAATAATTAACTAAAATAAAATGGGAAAACAAATCGAACAACTACTTGGCAAAACATTAACTGCCATAATAAGAAATGAAGACGAAGATGAAATAATATTTACGGTTGATGATGGAACACAATACAAAATGTATCACCAACAGGATTGTTGTGAGGGTGTGTCAATTGAAGACATTAATGGAGATTTAAACGATCTTGTTGGTAGTCCGATTTTAGTTGCAGAAGAAAATATGTCAAATAAACCCGAAGATAATTATCAGGATTCTTTCACTTGGACTTTTTACAAATTAGGTACGATAAAAGGTACTGTAGATATTCGTTGGCTTGGTAGTTCAAATGGCTATTATTCGGAATCGGTTGATGTGGTGAAAGTTGGATCCTAAGGAACAATAACGGAGCGCAAGGTAAGACCTTGCATGGTGGCTCGAAGCTACACGTTCCACAACTCGACACTTAGTAGGCGGTGTTAGTATTTTGCACCGTATGTTAATTTTGGCAATTCTAAACTACTATTTGCGCTTCGAACTTAAACAAGCATTGGAGGATTTTAAACCAGCACTAGGAGGCAACTTCTTAAAGTACAGTGAAAGGTAAAAAACAAGAATGTGACCTATGAAGTTTAGCAAAAGAAATTTACAAACGGTTGACAAGCTGGAAAGACAGCTATTTTTAAAATAACGGTGAATTCACTTTAATTACAATTATGCTATTAACATTTACATTGCCCAAATTTGAGAAACTGATAAAAACAGGAATCAAAAAACACACTATTAGAGTTGATGCCAGCAACAGGTGGAAAGTAGGAGGCATAACGTTTGGCAGATTTGCGAGGGTTGGGACTTTTGCCACAGAATTAAAATTAAAACACAAAATTATGGATTTACTAAAAATATCATTTGAAAAACGACACCCCAACTCTTGCAAATGTGCTGTTAGTGGCTGGGTGTCTTACGACTGGAATAAAATTGAAACACGCCCAACTAAATATGGTAAATATTTTGTTCACCGTAAAGATGGTAAAACACATTGGGAAACTTGGAACGGAAGTGGCTGGGCGTATAATGGGAATGTAATAACATTTTGGATGGAGGTCTTACCACCTTGCCAATAACGTTTGCGGCTTTGCGATGGCAGGGAATTTAAAAAACAAAAGATGAAAATGAGTACACAAGTTGATTTATTTACCGATGTTCAGCCGACTTCCGTCAGCCCTGCTATTGCAAAACCGTTTGTTAGCGGTAGTACGGTCGAATTAAGTAGGGTGTGGGCAATGCCTTCCATTTGGACGTTTACTGTCAAACCGATTGCAGGGCTTATTAATAAGTATCATTTTGGAACGTGGGCAGACCCGTTTGCTGGCGAAAATTCCCCTGCTAAAATTACAAATGATATTGAAGGACGTGGAGCAAAACACCAAATGGATGCTTTAGAGTTTCTAAAATCTTTGCCTGATAATTCGCTGGACGGGTGCTTTTTTGACCCGCCATATTCTACTGAACAATGTTTAAGAAGATATACGCCAAAGCAAAAAGGGACTGCTGGACGTGCTGAATATTGGGCAAAATGCAAAGATGAAATAAAGCGAATAGTAAAGCCCGGTGGTACTGTAATTTCATTTTGTTGGGATAGTACAGGCATTGGTAAAAAACGTGGTTTTGAAATAATAGAAATTATGCTTGTCTGTCACGGGGCTTGTCATAACGATACGATAATAACTGTCGAAATTAGAAGGCAGTAGTATTACCGCTAACGTTTTGCGTATTGGCGTTGTTGCCATCACGAATGTTAAATTGAAAAACTAAATTAAAAATATATGGAAGATTTTGAAGTAAAAGAACAAAGCAATAACGCTAATACGCTGTTATCGGCAGTTAGATTAGCTTATCGTCAATACAAATCTGATTTAGATTTTGTAAAGAATAAGAGTAATATTTGGGAGGGCAAACCTTATAGATGGGGATTGACACATTGGGCAATAGCAAAGCACAGATTTTATTGGTTTGTGATTAAACGCTAATTGCCGATAACGTTTTGCAGATTGGAGCAGTAGGGGATTTGAAACACCAATGTTTCGATTACTGATACACTTCATTAGATGTAGAATGTTTGATTAACCAATGAACCCCCTATTGCTTCCAATGTGCTGTTATAACCAGTAGGGATTTCTACCGAAAATGCTCATTTGGAACACGAAAAGCAGTTTTTTATTTTTTTAGGTAGGATTTTTTAACCTTAATTATCAGTGAGTTACAAATTATTTTAAAGAAAAGTGAAAATAAATTTGGCAGAATGAAACTTTGGTATTACCTTTGGCGTATAAATTAATAAAAACAACATTAAAAACTTATCAAAATGAAAAAAGAAAAAACAATTAAACTCTACTCGGTATTGTGTGGACTTTATACAGAAGACAGTATGTTTCCTCCATACGCTAATGTATCTGGGGATTACGTTACAGATTTGAATTTAGCTTTGGAAACCTACCAATCAATTACAGCACAATCTTTTGATAAAAAGGAAGTGTTAGTTGCGAGATTACAGGGTTACAAAACCTACAACAAAACTATTCTTTGTGCGGAAATGCCCATATCAATCTATGAAGATTTATGTCTAAGAGATGATGACCAAGAATTATTATCAAAAGATGAAGCACAGGAAAGGACTAATGAATATGTGTGGCATCAATCAGTAAAGTTTTTGGATAATATCAAAGATGAAGTTTTTGAAATTGAAGGAGGAATATCATCTTTAAAAATAACAAACGTCCGCAAATGGACAGAGGAAGAAATTGCGGTTTCCTGATAAGTTCCGTAATAACAATGATAAGGTTAGTTAATCGTTGTGTTTAGTTAAATCTAAACTTTATAGCTAACGGCTACAATTGCTCATACTAAAATGCACAACTTGAAATATTAGTTGGATAACAGCGACTATGAGCAGTTGTTCTTGTAGAAATACTCACAATCGGTAGGTTAAGCCGATTATTTTAAAAACAAAAACTATGGCACAACGAATATCGCTTAAATTAAGCAACGAAAATGACTGGTTGATAGAAAGTATCGAACAGGAACGAAAGAAGCAGAACAGACCATCTCAAAACAATATGATTGAAACGATACTTGTTTCCTTTTTTGAAGAGCGAGGGCAAAAAAATAATAAAACTGCTAAACGAAATGTTAAATCGAAGGACTGAACCCCTATTGGTTATAACGGTTCGCAGCTACCCGAAGGCGGGGAGATTGGAACACAAAACTATCAATTAACGATGAACTTAATTAGAAGCACAAAGCCACAAATAACCACTGAACCCCCGCTTTTGGGTAGGTGCTGTTATAAGCTGATAAATTAAACCAAGCAAGGGATGAATTGTAAAACTTGTAAAACGGAATTAGAAGGCAATAAAAAGGTTTATTGCAGTGAAAAATGTAAATGGGAATGGAATAAATATTTCAAGCCTTACGAGCCTAAAAAGCATGAGCAAAATGAGGGCTATTATCAAGAATACACAACTAATTACGGTAGAAACAAAAGTGCAGGGAGAGGCTCAGGAGGTTGGGGAATTGGCCCGAATGTGGTGTGGTTTTGGACGGAATTAACCGAAGAAAGATTAAAGAATAAAAGCCGGAATGAACAAATAAAATTAGGAACGATGCGAATAGTAACAGTAAGACAGGCGAGAAATATTTTGAAACGTAAGGCGGGTGGCGTTTAATTTATTTGCCGATAACACATATATATACGAACCTTTTTATTCATATCACCCCAAAGTGTCCAGTTTATTGAGCAAAAAACATGACAAACAATAGGTATATTGAATTGATTAATAAGCAATTATAAAGAGACACATAGTAAGTAAAATATATAACAGTGAAATTAATATATAACCAAAAATGAAACTATTCACAACTGGATTTATCCAAGTATTCTTCGTAGCGATCAACACATTTTTAATATCGAAAGTGATTTTCTTAGGTGTATTTATTTGCGCATTTTTAATCAGTTTTATATGGTCATGGAATGTAAAGAGAATATCGGTATCCACAACAAGGGATCGGGTAATATACAGTCTAGGGGCTGCCTTTGGGTCGCTATGTGGATTGTGGTTATCGGTATGGTTGGTTAAATTATTTTAAGTAAAAATATAAAAATGAATATCAAAGAAGTAAGAATAGGTAATTACATTCAATACACAAAAGATGGGTCACATTTTTTAATAATTGAAATAGGACAAAACGGATTCAGTGTTTCTAATGAAGATGAACTTACATGGATTGAGTATCAACATTTTGAAGGTATTAACTTAACAAATGATTGGATTATTAGATTTGGCTTTGAACACAATAAAACTATAGATAAGTATTATACAATAGGTTCAAATATAGCGATTTCAATTGCTGATAATAAATTTAGATTTATTCAGGGTAATTTAATTTGTCAATTAGTATTAAGAGAAATTCAATACGTCCATGAATTGCAAAACTTGTATTATATATTAACTGAAAAAGAATTAATAATTAAATAAACACATTTCATATCAACAAACAAACTTATAACTTGACTAAAAAAAACGAAAACATATGATAGTAGTACAAAAGTTTAATTAACCACGTCAGCCCCACTATTGCAAAGCCGATGTTAGCAGTAGCCTTTTTGGGTCAGCGTACAAAATAAAGTTAAAATGGCAAGAAATAGAGATAACGCACCAATTGGGAATACTTGTCCGAAAATAGACCAAGTAATTAGGTTCCTTGAAAAAATAGATTGGAGTTTAGATGATAAAGAAAAAGATTTGTCTATTGAATGCAAAGAAATAGTTGAAATAATGGAAGAGATACGCAATGCAAATGATACTTTGAGGACTTGGGGAAATGAAGAATATAACTCAAAAAATGAGTATGAAGAAGAAAAAGACGATTTAGAAAAAGAAGTAAAAAACTTAAAGTCTGATTTGTCCGATATGATTGACGAAATAAAAGATTTAAAAGTAGAGATTGATAATCTTGAAGAAAAACTTTCTGATGTTGAGAGTGTCGCATAAGGTTACTGCTAACATTCGAGTATTTCTGTAGTGGTGGTATTCAGGGCTTGTCAGGCGATTTACTTACCGCTGCTGAATAGCGAACTAAAGCCGAAATGTAGAACGTCAAGCCACCATTACAGAAATACTTTTGTTGGTGGCAGTACGGTCAAATTATAAACAACTAAAAATTTAAACAAATGGGATACATCAAACATCATTCAATTGCAG
>JBKJQV010000216.1:0-3925 GCA_046593815.1 Sediminibacterium sp.
GCCGGAAAAACAGCAAGACATACTAATAACAATTATTATTGCAACAATCTTTTTTGTGCTTTTAGGTGCATTCTTGTTGGTATTGTTGTTTTTATTTTTAAGAAAACAAAGAAAAAATCAAAAAGAAAAAGAAGAAATGAAAAATCGTTTTGAGCAAACGATGCTTAAAACACAAATAGAAATTCAAGATCAAACACTGGCATATATAGCATCTGAAATACATGATAATATTGGACAAATTTTATTTCTTGCAAAAATAAATAACAACCAAATTACCAAAGATAATGTAGAGGCGCAAATAGAGCTAATTGATGAATTATTAGGAAAAGCTTTTAGCGATTTAAGAGAAATTAGTCATACTTTAAAAAATAATCGATTTCATCAGATTGGCTTAAGTGAATCTATTCGTCAACTACTTCATAATATTGAAAGAACCGGAAAGTATAGTACAAAATTTGAATCTATTCCATCGGATGAAATTGATGGACTAATCCATGGAAACGATATAATATTGTTTAGAATTATTCAAGAAATAATTAATAACATTCTAAAACATGCTCAAGCAAATCATATCAATATATATATTACAAAGGAAAATAATGATATTGCTGTTTTAATTGAAGATAACGGTATTGGATTTGATCTCGCAATAATAAAGAACGAAAAGCAAGGTATTGGTTTACACAATATTTACACACGTGCAAAAATGATTAACAGTACTGTTGAAATAATGAGTACTATTGATGTTGGGACAACCATTATTTTAAAATTTAAGAGTCAATAATATGACAACAGTAGCTTTGGTAGACGACCATGAGATGCTTAGATCGGGTCTTGCAGGTTTGATCAATACTTTCCAAGATTTTAAAGTGATTTTTGAAGCAGGAAATGGAAAAGAATTTATAGAAAAACTTGACCAAAAAAACCCTCCTGATATTGTATTATTGGATATTACTATGCCTTTTATGGATGGGTATGAAACTGCCCTTTGGATTAAAACTGAACTACCAATTTGTAAAGTACTTGTATTGAGCATGCTTTCTAATGATATGGCAATTATTAGAATGCTTAGAAATGGAGTAAAAGGGTATATTTTGAAAGAAAGCAAGCCTTCAATTCTAAAACAAGCAATGGAAGCTATTAAAAATAATGAGTTTTATGTAAACGAGCTGGTAAGAGATAAATTAGTCAATTATATTACCAACGAAGAAATAGATGAAATAAATACTGCTAAACTATTAAATATAAATGAAGGTGAAATTCAATTTTTACAATGGCTTTGCTTAGATAAAAGCTACAAAGAAATTGCTAAAGAAATGTTTATAAGCGTTAGAACTATTGATTCTCATAGAGATAATCTTTTTAGAAAACTTGAAATAAACACAAGAGTTGGGCTAGTTCTTTTTGCAATTAAACATGGAATTGCAACTGTTTAATCCCTAATTAAATAGTTAACTTTATCAAATGTATAGGCAAATTATTATACTTATTTTTATCTGCTTTATACAATGCATTAATATTTCTGTTGCACAAATTCCTATAGGTAGTTGGAGGGAACACTTAAATTACCAAAACACTATACAAGTAGTAAAAGGAAATGAGCTTTATTGTGCTACAAAAACCAATATATTTTCAATTGACGATAAAGGAGAAATTACTAGATATAGTAAAGCCAATGGATTAAATGATATTGGTGTAAACGCAATTGGTTGGGACGAAACAACAAAACAATTGATCATTGCTTATAAAAACAGCAATTTAGATATCCTTAAAGGGAGTATTGTTAGGAATATTTCAGACATTCTTCAGAGTAAAGTTGTAGGAAACAAAACAATCAATCACATATTTTGTAACAATGGAATAGCTTATTTGTCAACTGGATTAGGTATAATAGTAGTAGACTTAAAAAGGTATGAAATAAAAGATAGTTGGATTATTGGAAATAACGGATCATTATCAACTATTAATGCAATGACTGCTGATAATAATTTTTTTTATGCAGCTTCTGTTGATGGGCTAAAACGAGGAATTATGAATTCCACTAATCTAGCTAATTATACAAATTGGTCTAACATCAGTGGAACCAACGGATTACCTTTAGGAGAGATCAATTTTGTAGGAATCATCAGCAATCAACTTATTGCTACCATAAAAGATACAGTTTATATTTTCAATAATAATAATTGGAAAATATTGTATTCAGATTCATCTTGGCAAATAATTAATACTAGTATTTCATCCGATAAATTACATATATGTCAAAAAAATAATTTAGGTAATGCACGAGTATTAATTTTATCATCATCAGGCGCTATAGTAAGCACAATTAATAAACCTGGTGTAATATCGTTACCACGATCTGCACTTACAGATAACAATGCAGTTTGGGTTGCTGATCAATTTGGGGGGCTTTCTAAATTTACGAATGATATTGAACGTTTTATTCCAAATGGGCCAGCCGGGATTGCCAGTGGAGAATTTGCTTTTAGTAAAACAGCTTTGTTTTCAGCTGCTGGTTCAGTTAATACTGCATGGAATTATTTGTACAATAGAGATGGCATTTTTAAATTTATAGATGGCATATGGACAAACAAGGGGGCATTAAACACAACTAAGTTAGATACAACATTAGATTTTATAACACTCGCAGTAGATCCAATTAAACAATCGCTTTGGGCCGGTAGCTATGGTGGTGGACTAGTTCAATTAACTGAATCCCAAACCACAATTTATAAGCAAAATAATAGCTTATTACAAGCAGCCATTGGAGATCCAACAAGTTTTAGAGTAAGTGGATTATCATTTGATGGTAATAATAATTTATGGATAAGTAATTATGGGGCGCCTCAACCTTTAAAATTGCTAAAACAAGATGGTACTTGGAAATCATTTTCAATTCCATTCAACCTCGTAGAAAATGCCGTTTCACAAATAATAAACGATGATTATAATCAACTATGGGTTATTAGTCCAAAAAATAATGGGCTAATTTGCTATCAATATGGAAATAATGTAGATAATACAAATGATGACCAATGGAAATTATTGAAACAAGGAATTGGAAATGGCAATTTGCCTTCTAATAATATTTTAAGCATTACAAAAGATAAAAATAATAGTATTTGGGTAGGAACTGATGATGGTTTAGCTGTAATCAATTGCAACAATACTATTTTTGGAACAGGCGGTTGTGATGCAATTCTGCCGATTGTACAACAAGATCAATTTGCTGGATTATTATTTAAGGGTGAGCAGGTACAATGCATTGCAGTTGATGGCGCCAATAAAAAATGGGTAGGTACATTGAATGGAGTATGGTTGATTAGTTCTGATGGAAAGAAATTAATACAGCATTTTACAACAGCGAATAGTCCACTTTTAAGCAATGATGTTAAAAAAATTGGCATTGATCCGAAAAGTGGTGAAGTGTTTTTTGCAACTTTTAATGGAATATGCAGTTATAGAAGTTCAGCAACTGAAGCAAATGAATCATTTAATAATATATTAGTCTTTCCAAATCCAGTGCCCACAGGATATAATGGTACAATAGCTATTAAAGGGTTATTAGATAACTCAATTGTTAAGATTACCGAATTAAATGGTAGGTTAGTTTATCAAACAAGAAGTTTGGGTGGACAAGCAATCTGGAATGGGAAAAATTATACTGGCAATAAAATTGCAAGTGGAGTTTATCTTGTTGTTACAAGAAATGATTCTGGAGAAGAAAAAATAGTTACAAAAATTATAATTACAAGCGGGAGATAAATCAACAAATAGCATATATAGCATTAATAGTATCTGATTATGATGAGGCAATTAAATTTTATACTGAAAAATTAAATTTCGAATTAATTGAAGACACAAAACTTAGTGACTCAAAACGATGGGTGATAGTAAAGCCAAAAGGAGACGGGCAATGTTGTTT
>JBKJQV010000247.1:0-3034 GCA_046593815.1 Sediminibacterium sp.
GTTTCAGGATTTTGTTGATCAATTACTAAATCTTCAGCACCAGCTTGATCGCCTTTGTATAAAATTTTTTTCCATGATTGTCCACCATCTATTGTTTTAAATACACCTCGTTCTTCATTTGGTCCGAACGCATGACCAAGTGCCGAAACATATACTATATCTGGATTGGTTGGATGTACTCTTACTCTAGCAATAGACTGCGTATTTACTAAACCAATATTTTTCCACGACTTGCCTCCATCAATAGATTTATACACTCCATCACCTTGCATAATGTTACCCCTAAATTCGGTTTCTCCTGTTCCGATATATATTATATTAGGGTTGGAAGGAGATACTGCAACTGCACCAACAGAAGAACTAGTAATTTGACCATCTGTAACAGGTTTCCAATTTAATCCTCCATCAATTGTTTTCCATAAGCCCCCGCCAACAGCTCCAAAATAATATTCCATTTTGTTTTTAGTGCTTCCCGAAATTCCCAGTGATCTTCCACCTCTGTTTGGACCGATATTTCTCCAACTCATGCCCTTTAAAGAGGAATCGATGATTGGTTTTTGGGCAAAATTTTCTACTGAATTCATTAAGCATATAACAGAAAATGAAAAAAGAAGTAGTAACTGTTTATTGGTCATACGAATATATTTTAAAGTTGCAACAAGTTACGGAATAAGCTAATGCATTGACAATAAAATATGAATTTCTAATAGTAATTGTTGAAATTAAATAATGAAGCAGAATATTATTTTTTAAGATAAAAATGGATAATCAAATATCCAAATACACACAACGATAGTATAGCTAATATTACAATTACCAGCCATTGTTGGTCTTTTATTTTTCTGTTTTTTATTCTTTTTACTTTTTTACCAGTTTCTAATTTAAGTTGTTTATTTAATTGATCTCTTAAAGCTAATAATTTAGTTGGATGATGAAATTGTTGTAACCCTTCAATAGCATCATTCATAAAATCGGATTCGGCCATTTGTTTTTCTATGGCATAACGTTCTTCAGCAGAAGGGTTTCCCTCAAGATACTTCATGAGTTCTTGCTCATTTAGTTCTTCCTCATCTTTTAATATATCGTTCCAATCAGTCATTCAACTGGTTTCTTTTTTTTGCAATTAATAATTTTAAATTTCTTTTTCCATTTTGAATATTGCTTTTAACCTGTAATATTGAATAGCCTGTTTTTTGTGTTATTTCTTGATAACTGCTTTTATGCAGATAGAATAAAGTTATACAAGTTTTTTGTTCAATGTTCAAATCTGTTAAGCAGGTTTCAAGTAGGTCTAGATTGGTTTCTTTAAACTGAATTGCTTCTTTATCTACATTTTCTTCTGCAAACAATGAATGTTCTGTAAGAGAAACAACTTGTTTGTTGTCCCTCAACTTCATTAAGCAGTGGTTACAAGCTATTTTATACAACCAACTTTTAGGATAAGTAACTGAATATTTTTCCAATTCATTGAGTGCTTTCAGAAATATTTGCTGAACAGCATCTTTAGCATCCTCCTCATTTTTTAAGTATTTTAAGCAAACACCTAACAGCAATAAAGTATAGCGTTCTAGCAAAATACCAAGCCATTCTTTATTCTTATCGTTATTAAATCGACTAAGTAAATCTGTATCACTAATATGTTGATAGTTGGTATTACTCACACGTTAAAATAAGCATTTTTGTGTAAGATGCTATGAATGTTATTTTCCATAACTTACAGGTAAATAGGTTTTTATGGGTTATGTTGTTTCAATAGTTGCCGTTACTCCAATAAGGGCAGAAGCTGCTCACAGAAGCGAAATGGTTAGTCAACTTTTGTTTGGAGAACCTGCAGAAATATTAGATACATCTGGTGAGTTTATTAAAATAAAATGCGTTTATGATGGATATGAAGGCTGGTGCCAACTTACTCAAGTGATAAATATTTCTGAAGAGCAATTGGCAACTTATCATAAAGACCTAGTTGCAGAATTTACCAATTTGCTTGAAGTAAATGGATCTGAAATGCAAGTGCCTTATGGCGCTTCACTAGGTTTCTTTCTTAATAATAATGCTTCATTAGGAAAATTTAATTTTCACAATAAAGGAGCGATAGCAAAGCCCAATGTGTTATTATTTAAGCCCGATTATATTAAACATATTGCCACTGCTTATTTAAATACACCCTATTTATGGGGGGGTAGATCAGTCTTTGGAATTGATTGTAGCGGGTTTGCTCAACAAGTATATCGATTTTTCGATAAGCAATTGCCAAGAGACGCATATCAACAGGTTGCTTTAGGAGAGGTAGTTGGTTTTTTACAAGAAGTAATTTGTGGCGATCTTGCATTTTTTGATAATGCAGAAGGGAAGATTACCCATGTTGGTATTTTACTCGATAATGAAACAATTATTCATTCATCTGGGAGGGTAAGAATAGATAGAATTGATAATGTTGGAATAATGAGTTCCGATACTGGTGAAAGAACTCATCAATTAAGAATTATCAAAAGAATTTGATAATAACTACATTATATCCAAAGCCTTAGCAAAATAGGTTACAGTTCCAGGTAATGCTAACCAGAAAAATTCTCTGTAAACAACTAAAAGCGTGATTAAAATTGCTAACCAGAAAAAACAAAGTGCCCAATATTTCGCCGATGATTGTTTTGCTTCCATGTAACTATTTTTTGCAAATATAAGCTCGTGTTTTCAATCTACCACTCATTAAGTGCCTGATTGTTCAATTTTTGTGGATTCAGGGCTTTTGGGATGACTTGTTCCATCGAAAAACAACATTTTAATTGATATAAATAATAAAATTATTGCAAAAATTCTCTTCATATTTTGATCGCTTAAAGTAAGTGCTAGTTTACTTCCAAAAAAACCACCTACAACGAATGCTAATGACACAATAAGTACATAATTTACATTAATATAACCTTGTTTGTAATATTGAATTACTGCTAAAATACCAACTGGAAGTAATAATATACCCAATGAAGTTCCCTGAGCTTGCTTTTGTGAAAAGCCTATCAAAAATACTAGTGAAGGA
>JBKJQV010000340.1:0-3446 GCA_046593815.1 Sediminibacterium sp.
CTCTAAAGTGTGCATAATTTTCGTTAGCAGTTCTTATCTTTTGCAAAGCGATGTATTTATCGATGTATTCAATTTCTTTCGAGAGCAAAATTTTATCCGCCTTGGTTTCATACAACATAAACCGCATGATGTCTGATAGCTTATTCAGGTAGTCAGACGCTGCCACTGCATCTTTTAGAATTAATGCATCAATATTATTAATGGTATTAAACAATAAGTGAGGATCAAGCTTTGATTTTATTAAAGCCATTTCCATTTCATAGTTTTTCTCTTTTAAAAGTTCTTTCAATTTGATTTCGTTAAACCAAGTGATAAACCCTTTTAAAACCAAAGCCACTGTGCCACATATTGTACCAATAAAAGTCATCACTATTATTGTTCTTACAGCAGTAGACCTTCCGTTCTTACCTCCTTTATCCATATCATTGATAATGCCAGACTCTATAAAGTATCTAATCAAGGTATACCCAATTATGGCGGCAACAATGGCAAAAAGCAAGCCGTATAATATCGTTAGAACAAACTTTTTTTGTTGTAGGTATTTTGGAAAAAGCAGAAAATAAAACAAATAAAATGTAATAAAAGAAGGAACAAGTGCAAAAAGGGAAATACTGTAAAAGGCATTCATAACTCTTGAACCCTGGGTACTTAAGCTAGAGCCGCTTTTAGAATAAACAGCTAAAATAATTCCCATCAATATTAAATAACATGCCCAAAAACCTACATGTAATAAAACAATAACTGACTTCTTCATTACTTTGAATATAATGATTAATTATTAGCAAAAATCATTTGCATTGAGTATTTAGGAGAGGTAAATCTTCCAAATCGGTGATATTGTCTGCGAAAACCCATTTTTGTTCTGCAAAAGCAATTTTCAATACTACTTTGTTTAAATTCGCTAGTTGGTCAATATCTAATAAAAAAGGGGAAATCCTATTAACAACAAAGCCGACCGAAGCCGACTTTGTTATTTTTGAAGACCATTATTATTTTAAAAGATAATATTGTAGACAAATTGCAACTACATTCTAACCAATTTTGGAAGGATTTAAATATGGTTATGAACTTAATTAATGCATTTAAAGATTTATAAACTTTTAATGTAACTTATCTTATTTTAATGATCATACTTAATCTACTTAAATTATAAAAACGCTTTTATGCAAAACCAAATTAAAGTAAAAGTTACCTACATGGGTAAAAATATCTCTGAAAAATTCTTGGCAGAACATCCTGAAATTCATTCCCTTTATCCCTCAAAAAATTTCTTTATGAATTCACTTTATTTGCCATTATTAGAAAAAGCCAAGGACCTAAACAGCGAACAAATGTTGGAAATAACCGAAAATGGATCACTAAAAATGCAAACCCCAAAAAGTATTTGGAATAACTAGCATATCTAAAATTACCGATCCAATAAATAAGGAGTTAAAACAAAAAACTAAACGAAAATGAAACAAATTGAAAAAACATCACGAATTACAATGACATTTATGCTAATTATATTTATAAATTTAAAATTAGTTGCACAAACTGTTCCAGTTGGAAAGTATGATACCACTAACTATCCGAAAGACAGAAAATTTATAAACTCAATTAAAAATAGTTTTGACAAGTCATTATCCTTAAACGACGACTATGTTGGCATTGGGGCAGACGGAAAAATGTCTTTTGGAATTCCTGCAGAACTTCAAACTTTTGTAAAGGACAGTATAAGTTTTAAATCATTAACCCCAGTTCTAGGAACAGAATTACTAAGAATATTTAACGGTACTACTGCAATTAAAACCAAAACAGTAGATGTTGTTTTTGCATCACCAAGAGGAGACGTTCATTTTAAAGTTATTAGATCAGAAACGTTTATAAAACAAAAAGGTAAATGGTATTTAGTTTTAGGACAAGGAACCAACTTTATGACTCAGGAAGAATTTAACGAATACAGAAGACTTCATACAAGTACAAATTGACAACCTCTAATTGTACTCCAACCAATTGTATCGTCTTCTAATAAGTTGTCTTCGAAAAAAGTGAGTATTATAGAAGAGTTATGATAATAATTTTATAACCATCCAAATCGTTCAATCAATTTTTCTTTTTTGTTTCTTGCAACCGGAATACTTGCATCATTACTCATGATGAGGTAATTACCATCTCCTCGAACGTATTTTTTTATCTGATCTAGGTTTACTAGATATTGCCTATGTACCCTTAAAAAATTTCTTTCTTCTAGCACTTCTTGTATATCGCCCAATGTTTTAGAAACCATGCATTGCTGCCCACCTACTATAAAAAAACGAGTATAATTATTTTCTGCTTCGCAATACAAAATATTTTTTATTTCTGTGAAGGTTACCCCATTTTGATAAGGTAGTGCTATCTTATCGGGCTGGTGCTTATTCCCATTATGAAGCTGTTGTTTTAAAGAACTTAGCTGTTGAGGATCAGGCTTTTGTTGCATTGCTTTTTCTACTGCTTTTGTTAAGTCTTTACCATCAATTGGTTTTAGTAAATAATCAAGTGCATTAAATCTAAAAGCTTTTACAGCAAACTGGTCATATGCAGTTACAAACACCAAGCTAAAATTAATTTGATCTAATTGCTCCAATAACTGAAAGCCATTCATAATGGGCATTTCAATATCCATAAATACAATATCGGGCTGTAACTCTTTTATCTTCAATAATCCTTCTGTACTTGTTATACATGCTGCTAATACTTCTACCTGTGGACAATACATTTTCAGTTGTAATTCTAACAATTTTACACAGTCTGGTTCATCATCAATAATAATTGTTCTAAGCATATTTTTACTTTATAATGGAATTTCAATGATTACTTTGGTTCCAGATGCATTACCAGCTGTATCTTTCAAATCAATAATCTTTACTTCGGTTTTGGTCTGATAAATGAAATTTATAGCTTCTAGTCTTTCTGCTGTCATCTTTAAACCAAACGATTTTTGACGAGTAGCTGATTTACTTTTATGTTCCTTTGCCATATCACGACCTATGCCATCATCAGATATTTCAACATGTAAAAGGAATTCTTCGGGTTGCGAAATATCAATCACTATATTACCACCTTCTGTTTTGTGCATCAATCCATGCCAAATGGCATTTTCTACATATGGTTGCAACAACAATGGCGGTATCTCTATATATTGCTGGTCTATATGCGGAACTACATTTATTGTATAGTGAACTTTATTTTTAAATCGCATTGCTTCTAGCTCAATATACAGGGTTAAAGTCTCTAGCTCTTTTTGAAGCGTTACTTTTTCTGACCTTGAGTTTTCTAACACTAATCTTATTAACTGCGAAAATTTAGTGAGGTATTCAGACGCTGTTTGAGAATCGTTTTCTAATGTATATAGCTTAATGGAATTAAGACAATTAAAAATAAAATGAGGATTCATTTGAGCCCTTAGCATGGTCATTTCTGTT
>JBKJQV010000389.1:0-5917 GCA_046593815.1 Sediminibacterium sp.
CAAACCGGATATCGATTTTATAGTACCACTAGGCATTTCTATATCTCCACTTTATAAGCAATTTGAAATTGACAGTTTAAAACTCATTACTAATAAAAAACTTGTTGATATCAATTATAAACCAAAAATAAACCTGTTTGCTGATGCTGGCTTCAATTCTTCATTGGCTTTTATGCCCTATAAAAATTTTGGAACAAGCTTTGGTGCAAGCCTTATTCTACCCATTTATGATGGCAGGCAAAAAAAAATCCAGTATAGCAAAATCGATATAGCAGAAAAAACTAGAAATAATTACAAGTCTTTTTTTGTTACTCAATATGAACAACAGATAGCACAGCTTACTCAACAGCTAAACACAACAGACGAATTAATATCAGATATTAGTAATCAATTAAAATATACACAAAGTCTTATTGATATAAACGAAAAATTATTAGAAGCTGGAGAAGCCAGAATTACAGATTATATATTGGCGTTGAATAATTATATTAATTCGAAAAATTTAATTACTCAAAATAATATTAACCGACTACAAATTATTAATCAACTTAACTACTGGAACAGATAAAGATTATGAAAAAATTAATGACTTCCTGTTTATTATTTTTATTAATTACTTCCTGCAAAATCAAAGAAGTACAAATAAGCGAAGACGTTGTAATTGCAAAAACACCAGTTACCGTTGCGAATATCAGTAATGCACCAACTGAAGAATTTGTTGAGTTGAATGCTATATCGTCGTTTCTACAAAAATGGATTGTGAGGGCAAATGCTACAGGTTATTTACAAATAGCAAATGTGCAATTAAATAAATATGTTAGTAAGGGGCAAACTTTATATGCTGTAAAAACCAAAGAAGCACAAATTATAGGTAACTCTATTAATGTTTTAGATTCTTCTTTTAAATTCACCGGAGTCAATAGTATAAAGGCACATGGCGGTGGTTTTATTTCTCTGATAAATCACCAAATTGGAGATTATGTTCAAGATGGAGAACAACTTGCTGTAATAACTGATACAAAAAGTTTTGTATTTCTATTAGATATGCCTTTCGAACTAAGGCCTTTTGTAATGGATAAAAAAAGTCTGGAAATTATTTTACCAGATGGAGAAAAATTAATAGGCTATATATCTGGTAATATGCCAACAATGGATGCGGCATCACAAACACAAAGCATCATTTTAACTGTAAATAGTAATCATAATTTACCAGAAAATCTTATAGCAAAAGTAAAAGTGGTAAAATATTTTAAGGGCAGTGCTAACTTATTACCAAAGTCGGCTGTATTAACAAGTGAAACCCAAAATGAATTTTGGGTTATGAAATTAATCAACGATTCTACAGCAGTAAAAGTACCAATTAAAAAAGGCATTGAAACTAGTGATAAAATAGAAGTACTTTCCCCTCTTTTTACTTTGAAGGATAGAGTTTTAGTTACAGGAAATTATGGCCTAGCAGATACTGCAAAAGTGCAAATAGTTAAAGAATAATTTATGCAAAAATTCTTCCTTTCACATAAAAATCCACTTACCGTTTTACTATTACTCATAATTGTAGGCGGGTTATTTGCTTACAGTAAAATGCAATCATCCCTATTTCCAGAAATTACTTTCCCAAAAATAAAAATTATTGCTGATGGAGGTTTACAACCAGTAGATAAAATGATGGTGACTATAACAAGGCCATTAGAAAATGCAGTAAAGCACATACCTGATTTAAAATTGGTTCGTAGTATTACAAGCAGAGGTAGTTGCGAGATTTCTGCTTTTATAGACTGGAAAGCAAATGTAGATTTAAGTCAGCAACGCATTGAATCGAGAATTGCAGAGATTAGAAACACATTACCAGCCGATGTATCTATTAGTGTTGAAAAAATGAATCCATCCATTTTACCAGTAATGGGTTACACTTTAGAAAGTCACGATAAAACCCCCATTGAATTAAAGCTACTTGCAGTATATACGATTAAACCTTTTTTAAGTCAGGTAGATGGTGTTGCAGAAGTTCGAATTATTGGCGGCAAAAAAAAAGAATATTGGTTACAATTGGATGCTCAAAAAATGAGTTCGCTTTCAGTTACACCAGATCTAATTACAATTGCTTTAAATGCTACCAATTTTATAAAAAGCAACGGTTATTTAGCTGATTACCGATATTTATATTTGACAGTTACAGATGCAACAGTACATTCTAAAGACGATTTAGAAAATATTATTATCAGCAATAATGGTAAACGGATTATTTATTTAAAAGATATTGCCGATATAGAAGTAAATGAAGCTGTTGAATTTACAAAGATAAATGCAAATGGACATGATGGAATTTTAGTGGCTATTATAAAACAACCAAATGCAAACCTGCTGGATGTTTCAAGTAACATGGAAAAAAAGATAACAGAATTAAAATCAATTCTTCCTAAAGGAGTTACAATTCAACCTTATTATGTACAAGCAGATTTTGTAAAAGAATCTATTAAAAGTGTAAGCGACAGTTTATGGATAGGGCTTTTATTAGCTATAGTTGTAGCAATAATATTTCTCCGTTCTTTAAAAGCAAGTGCTACGATACTAATTATTATTCCAGTTACTTTGGGATTAACATTAATAATATTGTATGCTATAGGCTATACTTTCAATATAATGACCTTGGGGGCAATCGCTGCTGCTATTGGGTTAATTATTGATGATGCAATTGTTGTAGTTGAACAAATTTTTCGGACTCATGAAGAACATCCCGAAGAATCTAATGCAACCGTTGTTAAGCAGGCTATTAAATATTTATTCCCTGCTATGGTTGGCTCATCAATCAGCACTATTGTAATTTTCATCCCTTTTATATTAATGAGTGGTGTGGCAGGCGCGTATTTTAAAGTTATGACTGATACCATGATCATTACTTTGTTATGTTCATTCTTTGTAACATGGATTGGTTTACCTGTGGTGTATTTATTATTAAGTAAAAAGAGAAGACATCACGCTAATTTAATAACAGAAAAAGAACCAAAAAAAATTTTAAAAGAACACCATGTAAAAAATCAGCTTTGGGTTGCTTTCTTTATCCGCAGACCTTATATCAGCTTTCTTGTGATTGCAATTTTGGCTTGGTCAGTTTATTTCATTCTTCCAAAATTAGAAACAGGCTTTTTACCAAATATGGATGAAGGTAGTATTGTACTGGATTATAATTCACCGCCAGGCACTTCACTAGAAGAGACTGATAGGATATTGCGAGAAGCAGAAAAAATAATTACTAAAGTTCCTGAAGTAGAAACATATAGTAGAAGAACAGGAACACAAATGGGGTTTGTTATAACTGAACCTAACAGGGGAGATTACTTGATACAGTTAAAAAAGAAAAGAACAAAAACAACTGAAGAAGTTATTAACGATATCAGAAAACAGATTGAAGCCACACAACCTGCATTACGCATAGAGTTTGGACAGGTTATTGGTGACATGCTAGGAGATTTAACTAGTTCTGTAGAGCCAGTTGAAATAAAAGTATTTGGTAGCAACAATAAAAAATTACAGGAATTATCTAAACAAATAAAAGAAGTAGTTGGTAGCGTAAACGGAACTGCAGATGTATTTAATGGAATAGTAATTGCTGGCCCATCTTTAAGTGTAGAACCTGATTTTGTAAAGCTTGCACAATTTGGAATTACACCTGCTAATTTGCAATACCAATTACAAACAGGACTAGAAGGAAATATTGCAGGGAATATTTTTGAAAAAGAACAGGTGAATACTATAAGAATGATTTATCCTGGCAGCAGAAAAAACAGTGTAGCTGATTTTAGTAAACTAAAAATATTTTTACCAAACGGAAAATTAAAACCAATAACAGAACTGGCTGCAGTAAAAGTAAATGAAGGAGACGCAGAAATACAAAGACAGAATTTACAATCAATGGGTGTAATTACTGCAAGATTAGATAACAGGGATTTAGGAAGTGCGATGAAAGAAATACAATCTTCTATTAGGTCGAAAATTAATTTACCATTAGGCTATCATATTGAATACGGTGGCGCATATGCAGACCAGCAACAATCATTCAAAGAATTATTACTGATTTTAATTACTGCTAGTTTACTAGTGTTTGGTGTGATATTATTTCTGTTCAAAGAATTTAAAGTTGCATTCACTATTTTATTAATTGCAGTGCTGGGTATTTCGGGAAGTTATCTAGCTTTGTATTTTACAGGTACAGCATTGAATGTGGGCAGTTATACCGGTTTAATAATGATTGTAGGAATTATTGGTGAGAATTCCATTTTTACCTTCCTTCAATTCAAAGAATCATTGCTTGATAAAACGGTAGATGAATCCATCATTTATTCCATTTCAACTCGTTTAAGGCCAAAATTAATGACTGCCTTAGGCGCTATCATAGCTTTACTACCTTTGGCATTAGGCATTGGTACAGGTGCACAATTACACCAGCCTTTAGCCATTGCAGTAATTGGCGGTTTCATTATTGCGTTACCATTACTATTGATTGTATTGCCTAGTATGCTAAGAATATTATATAAAAATTACAAACCCACTGTAGAGGAAAATTAATTTTATAAAAAAAACACCCATGCCAACCTGGTTACTATACGCATTAGTCTCCGCCTTTTTTGCTGCCCTTACCGCTATTTTTGCCAAAGCCGGTTTAAAAGAAGTGAATTCAGATTTAGCAACAGCTATCCGTACTGGTATTATTTTATTTATCACATGGGGTATTGTTTTTTTTAAAGGAAATACAGGCGGAATAAGTACATTAAGCAAAAATAATTGGCTATTTCTTACACTGTCTGCTATTGCCACAGGATTATCATGGTTATTTTATTACAAAGCCTTACAAATTGGTAAAGTATCTGAAGTAACTGCAATAGATAAAGGCAGTATTATATTTACCATTCTTCTTTCTTTTCTTTTTTTGAAAGAACCTATGACACCTAAATTATTAATTGGTGCAGGATTGGTATTTATTGGGATGTTGGTAATTATTTGGAAATAAAACCTAATTCCAACCTCCGCCCAATGCTTTATAAATATTGGTAACGGATTGGAACTGATTTTTCCGAGCTTCAACCAATTCTAGTTTTGCAGAGAGTGCATCTCGTTGTACTGTTAATACTTCTAAATAATTTGCACGCGCAGACTTGAACAGATCTCTAGCAATATCAATAGAGTTATTTAAAGTTTCAGATTCTTTTCTTTTTAATTGATAATATTTTTCTAAATTATTGATGTTCGACATTTCATTATACACTTCAATATAACTATTGAGTATTACTTTTTGATAGTCGTATAAGCTAGCAATTTGATTGGCATTTGCATTATTAAATGATGCTTTTATAGCGGCACGATTAATAAAAGGAGCTACTAAGTCTCCTACCAAATTAAATGCCAGGTTATCGATAGTTGGAAGAACATATCTTGGTTTAAACCCCTGAACTCCTAACATTCCAGTTATTCCTAAAGAGGGATAGAATTCAGCACGGGCTATTTTAATATCTAATTTTGCAGCTTGTAGTTCAAGTTCAGCTTGTTTTATATCGGGCCTATTTTTTAATAAATTGGAGGGAATTCCTGTGCTAACAGCTTTTGGTACTTTTGAAGTAAATAAAACGTTATCTCGAGTTATATTTTGAGGGAATCTACCTAACATAGCATTAATCATATTCTCGGTTTCAGTAATTTTTTGTTGTATACCAAATTCCTGACTTTGCGAGTTAAAAACCTGAGCTTCAAACTGTTTAACAGCTAACTCTGTAGCCCTAGATGCTTCCTTTTGTACTTTAACAATTTCTAATTCATTTTTTTGCAACTCAATAGCTTGTTTAATAATATCTAATTGATTATCTAATGCCAAAAGTTCATAATAAGAATTAGCAATTTCGGCAACAAGACTAGTAACCAAAAAATT
>JBKJQV010000002.1:0-2670 GCA_046593815.1 Sediminibacterium sp.
TTAATTCTTCTGTTTGACCAGCTTCAAAAGCTATTTTAGCAGCTTCTAATCTAGTAACAAATCTGTCTTTTGATGTAAGAAAACCTTGAACTTCTGTACTTTGTAGTTTATTTGCTTTTTTTGAGTAAGGAAATCCTACCATTTTAGCAAAAATACTAATACAGTTATGGTGCCTTCTACCACAAATAACAAATCCTGATTCTACAGCATGATGATTACGCTTTATACCATCATCATAATGATTTGCAGCACATAATATGTATTCTTCTTTTTTCATAATAATAAGTTTTAATGCCTAATTGTGATGAGCTACCAACTCTCAACAAGTATTTAGAATACTGATAATCTCCATAAACGGCCATTTATGGTGGTAAATATGCTAGTCTTAGTGTTGAACCACTCTCCTTATTCAACATTCATTTATAATATCAATCTCTTGACTCTCATAAATTTTGATATCTCCGCGGGATATACTAAGACTAAACTTCTTTAATATGACCTAGTCTAAGCTTATTCACTTACTCAATTAAGAGGTGAATCTGGGTGAGCTTTAATAATGTATTTCCTTGTCCATTTCTAAGTGGAATAATCAACAAGCAAGGTCGAGATACGGCTCAAATATATTTCTATAGGTGCCCGAGTCTGTTTAACTGTCTATATCTTACAATAAATAACCCAATCTTAACATTGGTGTAATACGTCACTTCACTTAGCAGATCTAAATCTTTCTGTTGTGACATGTATCTCTTTATATTACTATTTATCTTCAGCAAGGAAAATATTGATAATCTATTCTAATACCCACAACATTAAGGAAGGCCTTGACGGGTAACTAATGGTTTACAGTGGAATACTTGAATAAATGTAATATTTATAAATGAATTGATGTTAATACAATTACAGTATCAATAGCTAAACACCATATTAATGCTTGAATTGTATCTGATGTTTTACCTCTGAATTGAGGCATAATTAATAATGTTAGCATTTTGTTTGGTTTTAAATGTTAATGTTTAAAATAACTACAAGCCAGCTCCTCGTACTATACACTGGGTTTATAAGGAATATTGTAGTATTTTGTAGTATTATTCATATAAGTTATCTGTAACTGCTACCCACCACAGGTATAACAAATAAGCTTATTACTCAAGGTCAAGACATTTCAAGTCTGTTTATTTAACAATCATCTGTTAGATTGCCGATTAAGTTTATACAAAGAGTTGAGTAATAAGCTATATTCTTGTATTACATGTCAATATGACAGGTTTTAGAAAGATAGTGAATTCATAGAAGATTGTATACCTGCCAATTTGACAGCAAATAAAACATCTTTTATTTCTCTAACTTTCTGATTATCAGATGTACTAGTCTTAAGTAAATGATCTACCTGACTTTTTGTCATGTTAAACAAACTTAAATACATCTTATTGATCCTAGCTTCAATAGTATTACTATGAATAGGTAATTTAGTTTGTTTATTAATTAAAGGTTTTCCAGTTTTAGTTAATAGTTGCATAATTTCTAATTGTTAGTTGTTTGGTTTGGTTTAAAATTGGTTTGATTTGGTTTAAAATAAAGAAAGGGAACTAGTATTGCTACTAGTCCCCAATATACTACTTAAGAGATAACCACTTAAGCATCACCTCTTCACCATCTATCTCAAATGGTCTCTCAATGATGTCAAACTCCTTAGCTAAGTCTAGCTCAATCTCTGTACCTGCAACTAATTGCTTGCTACCAGAGATATAGTAAGTAGTCTTCTTAGTCTTATCACCAAAGATAGGGTGAGAAACTGTTACTTCACTAACTAATTTAGTGATGAATGTGTTTTTTGTTGTTGGGTTGCTTTGAACCACTGCTAATTTTGTCATGTTTTCCAGTTTTAAATGTTGTGATTAAAAACTATTTCTAATCAAAGTGTAGCGGGGGTTGTCATGTGGGGGTGTATGGTAGAAGAGAATATAAAAAACTTTTTCAAAAAAAATTGGTACTAAAAATTTTTAATTTCAATTAATTTCTGTAAATTTGTGTATGAAAATATGTAAATGTTGTAAACAAGAAAAAGAATTAATATATTTTAGTGTAACTAGAGCTTATAATGATAAATTATATTATCAATCAGATTGTAAACTTTGTAAAAATAGAAAGAAAACTTTAAAGAGAAGAAGTAATCCAGAGCTAGAGGCTATTAGAAAGAGATCTCAAAGATTAAGATCTAATTATAAATTATCTATCTGTGATTATAATGATATTTATAAAAGCCAAAAAGGTTGTTGTAAGATATGTTTTATTAAATTAGACAAACTTAATATAGATCATTGTCATGCAACTGGTTTAGTAAGAGGATTGCTTTGTCACAATTGTAATCTAGGATTAGGTAACTTTAAAGATTCCTCTAGACTACTATCTATTGCTATTCAGTATTTAAAAGAATCCTTCACTGATAAAGCTATATCAGTTTAAAGGTTATCTACAACAATAATATTTGGATATTAGTTTAACTATTTGTAGCTTTACAGCATGAATGAATTATTAGAACAAGCAATACTTGAGAAGAAACTTTGGGAAACCAAGATCTTAAGCTTTAGACAATTAATAGATTCTCCTTTCTTAAGAGAGAAGTATGACAAATACTTTGGAATTGAGCATGTAACTCAAGGACATATAACA
>JBKJQV010000022.1:0-3148 GCA_046593815.1 Sediminibacterium sp.
GTTCGCTCAAGAGGTGTAATTGAAAAATGTTCTTTCTGCGTACAACGTTTGCAAGAAGGAAAATTAAAAGCGAAGAAAGATAGCCGACCATTAATTGATTCGGATATTAAAGTGGCATGCCAACAAGCTTGTCCTACCAACGCAATTAATTTCGGAAATGCCAATAATAAAGAGAGTGCAATTACAATGGTTCGTAAAGAAAATCCGAATCGCCAGTTTTATGTGTTAGAAATGTTGCACGTATTGCCGAATGTAACTTATATGGCAAAAGTGAGAAACAGCGATGAAGAAGCACATCACGCAGAAGGAGAAAAAGAGACTGCTGAAAAAGCGCATAGTTAATATAGTAGTAGATTGATCTAATAAAAATAACTTAGAAGAGATGCATTTAAAGTACGAATCACAGCTCAGGGAACCGTTGGTGTATGGAGATAAAACATACAAGCAGGTTACAGAAGATATTGTTCGCCCTATAGAAGCCAAGCCTACCAAATTATGGTACGTAGGTTTTTATATTGCTGTTGCCTTATTAATGTTTGGTGTGTACAGCGTTTATCGTGAAGTTACTTATGGTATTGGTCAGTGGAACCTTAACAAAACTGTGGGTTGGGGATGGGATATTACCAACTTCGTTTGGTGGGTTGGTATTGGTCATGCTGGCACCTTAATTTCTGCTATATTATTATTATTCCGTCAGGGCTGGAGAACAGGTGTAAACCGTGCTGCTGAAGCTATGACCATCTTTGCGGTAATGTGTGCTGGTCAATTTCCTATCTTCCACATGGGTCGTGTTTGGATGGCTTTCTTTGTATTGCCTTACCCTAATACACGTGGACCATTATGGGTGAATTTTAACTCACCATTATTATGGGATGTATTTGCCATCTCCACTTATTTTACTGTTTCATTGTTATTCTGGTATACTGGTTTGTTGCCCGATTTTGCAACTGTTCGTGATAGAGCATTTACCAAACTACGCAAGCGTTTATATGGTGTTGCAGCTTTTGGTTGGACTGGTTCTACAAAGCACTGGCAACGTCATGAAAGTTTATCATTGGTATTGGCAGGATTAAGTACACCATTGGTATTGTCTGTTCACACAATTGTATCATTCGACTTCGCCACTTCTGTAATTCCAGGATGGCATACTACTATCTTCCCGCCTTACTTTGTTGCGGGTGCAATATTTTCAGGTTTTGCCATGGTGCAAACGTTGATGATCATCGTGCGCAAAGTATTTGATATGCAAGATTATGTAACCATCGGGCACATAGAAGCAATGAATAAAGTAATTGTACTTACAGGATCTATAGTTGGTATTGCTTATTTAACTGAATTGTTCATGGGTTGGTATAGTCAGAATAAATACGAAGGATATACTTTCTGGTACAGTAGAGCAAACTTATTTAGTCCTTATGGATGGAGTTATTGGGGTATGATGGCTTGTAACGTATTGAGCCCTCAAATTTTCTGGTTCCGCAAAATGAGAAGAAATATTTTTGTTACTTTCTTCATGAGTATCATTGTAAATATTGGAATGTGGTTTGAGCGTTTTGTAATTATCGTTACTTCATTGTATCGCGATTACTTACCATCAAGCTGGTCGGTTTATTATAGTCCATCTATTTATGAAGTAGGTTTCTATTTGGGAACATTTGGGTTATTCTTTACTTGCTTCTTTTTGTTTGCAAAATACTTCCCAGTTATTGCAGTTGCAGAAATTAAGTATGTATTAAAAACAACAGGGGAAGGATATAAAGATAAAATGGGCAAACTTGAAGAGCAAAAGCTCGAAGAATTTGTTCATGAACATGCGCATTAAAAAGGATTGTCACCCTGAGCTTGTCGAAGGGACGAAGGATAGAAGTTGGGCATTAAGGGATTACGGAGTTGTCACCCTGAGCTTGTCGAAGGGAAGGGGCGAAGGGTCACAATGGGTTTAAAATAAATTATCAACCAAAATTTCCCTAAAGGGATCAAAGGTTATGGCAAAAAAGAAATTCGTAGTAGGTTGTTTTGATGATGAAGCGGTTTTGTTTCCTGCAGTAAAAAAAGTTCGTACTGCTGGCTATAAAATTCATGATGTGTACACACCATTTGCTGTACACGGATTGGATCATGCAATTGGTTTACGTGAAACTAGTTTGCATACTGCTGGATTTATTTATGGTATTAGTGGTACAGCAACTGCATTAAGTACTATTAGTTGGATTTTTACCAAAGATTGGCCTTTAAATATTGGAGGCAAGCCACACTTTGCTTTACCAGCTTGGATTCCAATCATATTTGAGTTAACGGTTTTATTTGCAGCTGTAGGTATGGTGCTTACTTTTTGTTATATCTGTCAGTTAGCTCCATTTGTAAAGAAGCATCATTTTCATGCTCGTTCTAGCGACGATTATTTTGTAATGGTTATAGAGTGTACTGATAAAACAAATACCGAAGATTTACAAGCTTTCTTATCTAACAATGGCGCACTCGAAACCAATGTGCAAATTGCAGAAGAAGGTTGGTGGTTAGGTAGATATGATAAAGATGAAGTTCCATTTGAGAACAAACAAATTGTTGCGGCTTAACTGATAAAGTAATATTGAATGAATAGAATTATGAAGAATACATCCATCATAGCTTGTTTAACTGCAGTTGTTATTTTAGCAGCTTGCAGCGATGTGAAGCGTAAACCTGGCTCTGTGTATATGCCCGATATGGCATACAGCAGGGCTTATGAGTCATATGCAGATCATAGCAATTTAGCTGAAGCAGGAATTAATTACAATAACCGACCTGTAGAAGGAACTATATCTCGCGAAGAAGAAATGCCTTTTCATATTCCTAAAGATGCTGCAGGTGATACTACTAATTACTTTGCATCTAAACAGGTTAAGAATCCTTATGATTCTTTAACTACTGCTCAGCATGATGAATCAGAACGTTTGTTTTTAGTGAACTGCGGAGTTTGTCACGGTGCTAACTTAAAAGGTAATGGTCCAATTTACAATGATGGCAAAGGGCCTTATCCTGCACAACCAAAAAATTTAATTGGCGATCCAGTAGTTTCAGTAATGCCAGCTGGACAAATGTTTTATTCTGTAGCATATGGTAAAAATTTGATGGGTTCTTATGCGTCTCAATTGAGTCGTAAACAACG
>JBKJQV010000055.1:0-4825 GCA_046593815.1 Sediminibacterium sp.
GTTAAAATATATTTTTCCAATAGGAATTAAGCCCGAAAGCGCCAGCCGACATATAAATAACCATCGTATAATGCGGTCTCCAAAGTTTTGATTTAATTCCTTAAATCGTATTATAAAGAAATAGAGAGTTATTGGTGCTGATAAGCCAATGAATTAGAAAAAAAGAAGATTTTACCCAATTGTATTTTAAACAAATTTGGGTAGTAATTCAAATTGAATTTTAAAAAATATTGGGAGGGATGATTGATTATTAATTTAAATTTGTTAATACGTTTTCTAAATAGTTTATTAAATCCCGAGCACACACTTTTGCATTCTCTTCTTCAACATTTGCAGCTGCCTTTTCGGTTTTTTTAGAAATTTCTCTGCCTTCATCAAAACGAAGACTAGCTAAGGAACCAGAAATAAAATGGGCTTTGTTTTTGATGGTTTCTAAATGGTTGTTTGAGAGAGCATATTCAAGTTCCATTATATCGAGTGGGATTCTCTTTTTAAAAATATTTAACATCAATGTTACAAATTCCTCGCCTTCTTCTTTCTCAAATTGCATTAGTATGTCTTTAATGTTATCTGTTTTGGAAGCAACTTTCAATTGATTAGATTCAGTTTCAGTTTCGGGAGTATTGTTAATAAATGTTTTTATAACATTGATCAATTGGTTTTCTGTATAAGGCTTAGCTATATATTCATTCATTCCAGCGCTTAAGCTTTTTATTCTTTCCGCAACCAATGAATGTGCAGAGCATGCAATGATTGGTGTATTTAATTTAAGTTCATTCCTGATTTTAAAAGTTGTTTCAAATCCGTCCATAATTGGCATTTGAAGATCCATAATAATGAGATCATATTTTTTTTGTTTGATCATATCAAATGCAACCTTTCCATTGCTTGCTATATCTATGTTTATTCCATATTTTGCTAAATATATTTTCGCAATAATTTGATTGTGTTCATTATCTTCTGCTAACAATATTTTTGTATTGCTAGGGAATATTACTGAGTTTTCTTTTAAGCCAACATTACTTGCTTCCTTATTTTTGTTGATGGATATTGGTAAAGTAAGTTCAAAGCTAAATTCAGAACCTTTGCCCGGTAAGCTTTCTAATTCAAGTTTACCACCAAAAAGATCTACTAGCATTTTTACAATATTTAATCCTAAACCTGTACCTCCATATAAACGAGTAGTAGATGTTTCTGCCTGAGTAAATCTTTCAAAAATTAAATGTTGCTTTTCTAAAGGAATTCCAATGCCAGAGTCTTTTACAGAAAAACGTAATGAAACATATTCTTTGTTTTTATGTATCTCCATAACTTTAACTTCAACAAAACCACTGTCTGTAAACTTTATGGCATTCCCAATTAAATTTACCAAAATTTGGGTTATTCTTGTTTCATCACCTTGTAAAAATGCTGGTATTGAATTATCTATGGTAGACATCAATTTGATATTTTTTACACTTGCTTTTGATGATAAGAGATGAATAACTTGTTTAATAATGCCTTCTACATTGATTGGTGCATCTTCTAGTAAAATTCTTCCTGACTCAAGTTTTGATATATCTAGTATGTCATTAACCAATACTGCTAAATTTTTAGAAGCAATTGAAGAAATGTCGACATATTGTTTTTGTTCTTCATTAAGAGAAGTTTTTGAAAGTAAATCAAGAAAACCTAGAATGGAATTTAAAGGAGTTCTTATCTCATGACTCATATTTGCAAGAAATTCATCTTTAGCAAGCGTAAGCTTTTCTGTTTCTTTCTTTTCATTAATCAATCCAGTCTGTATTTCTTTTAAATCGGTAATATCACGTGCTACTGCAAAAAGTTCTTTTGTATTCTGATCTGAATAGCAAGTCCATTCTAGCCATAACCATTTACCTGCTTTAGTTTTAAATCGATTCTGGAAACCTACAGCATTATATCCCTTTCTAAGTTTTTTAAATTCTTTTATAGTAGTATCTACATCTTCAGGATGAATATAATCTATGAACTTATTACGCATTAAATCCTCTTCCGACCATCCCATTATTTTTGTAAATGACGGGTTTAAAAGTTTAAAAAATCCATCGGTACTAGCAACACAAAGCATATCGAGGGTTAGATCAAAAAACTTATTATAAATAACTTGCTCTTCTTGTTTTTTTCTAAACTCAATTAAGCGCATAATTGTTTTTGAAACTGTATCAAGAATACTACGTTCAAATTCGGTTAGCGTTTTTGGAACTGTATCAATTGCACACAATGTTCCTATATTAAATCCTTCATTGTCGGTTAATGGAGCACCAGCATAAAATGCTATGTTGGGATTGCCAGTTACGAGTGGATTTCTATTGAATCGCTCATCTGCATGTGCGTTTTCTACTTCAAGAATTTCATCTTGCATAATTGTATACCTGCAAAAAGAAATTTCACGCGGAGTTTCATTTGCTTCAAGCCCTACCTTAGATTTAAACCACTGTCTGTCTTTATCTACCAGACTAACCAAAACGATGGGCACATTTAATAATTTTGCAACCATTTTGGTTAAATCATCAAAAATATCTTCTGCATAAGTATCTAATATATTGTATGAATGCAATTTTTCCAGCCGTTTGCTTTCATTTTTAGGAGTAGGATATTTACTCATTTTTGAATGATTTTTAAGTTTGTTACGCCTAATGTGAGTATATACGAAAGAATGGAATGCATGGATCGATTTTTGAATAGCTTAAATAAAATTTAATTTATACTGTAATAATTGATACATTTTCCATTATAGAATTATCTAATACAATGGTCATACAATTAAAGCTTAAAAAGTAGGGTTAAACAACCCTATTTTGTTAATATTCCCCTTTAGGCGTTTATGTTTTGATACTATATTTTAAATTAACCTAATATTGTGCTTAATTCAATTCCAAGAAATGTCCAAAATAACAATTGGCATAGCAGAAGATCATACGCTTTTGCGAGATTATTTTATACAGGAAATTAAAGCCAATGATAACTTTAATCTTATTGCTTTAAGTAGCAATGGCAAACTTCTTTTAGCCGATTTAGAACGTTCAAACATTGTTCCAGAAATAGTTGCTTTAGATTTATGTATGCCTGTAATGAATGGAACTGAAACTGCAAGAGCTATAAAAAAATTATACCCAAATACTAAAATATTGGTTATTTCTGCTTTATCCAATGAAAATACGATTATCAACCTTTTCAATATAGGCATCAATGGGTTTGCTTCTAAAACAGAAGCGAATTTTAATTATATGGCATCGCTTATTGAAATTGTTGAAAATGGTTATCTATCTAATAAATATTTTAGAAAACCTACGGAAGCAAAATTAAATTGGGATAAATATGCTTTTATTGGAAAAATAAAATTAACACACAATGAACTTGAATTTGTACGATTAATTACACAAAATTTTTCTATTAAGGAAATTGCGCAACAATTAAATTATTCTCCAAGAACAATAGAGAATTATAGAGATGCTATTTATTTAAAACTTGGAGTTAATTCTCAGATAGATATCATGAAGTTTGCTTTGGAAATTGGCTATATATAAAATGATTAAAATTCTATAATAAATCCAAAAGTTGGTCTAAAGTTTGAAGATTCATTTTTTAATAATAATGGAATGGCATTACTTCCATTTTGCTGAACAGGCATTCCGTTGGTTGTTAAAAACGCAGTGTTATCATCATTTCTTTTGAATGTATAGTCTGCTGGTCCAATGTTGCTAGCAGAATAAAAATCTCTTATATCTAAAAATAAATCGAAAGTTATTTTTTTGAAATACCATTTTTTATCAATTCTAATATCTCCAGTATTAAAATTATTTAAGCGAACAGTATTAACTTGAGTAAAGTCTAAAACACCGGTTCCTAATGTTAAATAATTAGCTCTGCTTACCAACAAATCGAATGGAGTATAAGGAACACCTCCTTGAAAACGAAATTTTAATCCGAGTTCCCAATTACGATTAAATTTATAACCCCAAATAATGGATAGTAGGTGACGATTATCCCATGAACTTGCTACATAGTCGGTATTTTTATTGGTATACTGACTATTAAAATAAGTATAACTCAACACGCCAAAAATTCGTTTAGTTAATTTTTGTTGTGCAAAAAACTCAAATCCATACGACCTTCCTTTGCCATTAGTAGTAATATCTTCATTGCCTAATGCAGAAAAATCGGTTCCTTGATTTGATAAACTAATACCATTTCTTACTGATATTGGTACGTTGTTATATTGTTTATAGAATGTTTCAAAAGTAAATCGTGTAGCACTTGATGGCAGATATTCAATACCTGCAACATAATGTGTACTAGTAGTATAATCTGCGTCTTTGTTTACATAATTGCCAGCATTGTCTTTAAAACCTAAAGCAGTATAAGGGAGGATTTTGGTATAGGAACCAATGGAAGTGTTGATCGTCCATTTATCGGATATTACATAGCTTAAGGCTATGCGTGGCGATAAAGTTTTTAGTGGATTCATACCGGTTGTTGTAAATGTATTCTGATCGAAACGTAAACCAGCACTCACTCCTAAATGATTATTCATAAATCGTTTTCCAACCTGTCCAAAGCCACCAAATCTGCCCATGCTTATTTTTCCTGAAAAATTATTAATTATTGCAGGTGAAATAATATTGCCATTATTATCGGTTACCGCAGCTTTTATTAATTGTTGAGTAGTATTTGTTTGAGAAACAAACTGAGTAACAACTCCATAACTTATTTTCCAACCATTATAAGTTTTGTTCACATCAAATCGTAGTTTGTTTTCTGATTCTCTCGATTGAAAATAAAGTGTGCGTAGGCCTTTATTAGG
>JBKJQV010000094.1:0-6154 GCA_046593815.1 Sediminibacterium sp.
TTTGTTAAGGGATCAACGCGCAACGGTTATGCTGACATAAACGCAACCATCCGAGGGTTCTCTGTAATGATAGAGGTGAAAATGAAAGACAAGATGTCAGAGGCCCAGTATAAATTCGCCGAAGCAGAACGAACCGCAGGTGGGCAATACTGGTTAGTACATACCTTTGATGAGTTTATTATTCAATACAATCAATTTATTAATTATATTTACAAGCGTGTTGCAACAGCTTTTTAACAACAACTATAAACAAATAGAATTATCTGCACGAATGATTACTCGAAAGCGGAACGTTAAACTAGCCCCCGAACTTATCTCAGAAACATACATTTTTGCCCATTCTAAAGAATACCCAGCCGATAACAAACAATTTATTAAATGGTTCGGAACTGCAATGAATAACATATACTACTGGCCTAACAGTTCGTTTAATAAAATATATAAACTAGACTTCTATGAGAAACAACGCAAAAGCATATACGAAGCTAAACACAATGAAACACAACACACACCAATACCAAGCCGTGAAGATTTAGATTGTATTCCAGATCAAACAGACGTACACATAAGCTTAGAAGAAACTAACCAAACAACTAAAGAACTTATAGAATGCTCAACAGGAATGAGAAAAGAAAGGGTAATTAAATATATTCGTTGCTTAGAATTAAAAAATTCGTTACCTTTACATGAACGATATATATTTGACTTATACTTTGAACACAATCTAAGTGCAAGAACTATTGAAGATATGTTAGATGGCGATGTTCAATACAGAACTATTAATGATGCAATTAAAAGCATAAAACTAAAAATAAAAAATACTAAATGGGAATAAATATTATTAACTTCATTGGAATACTATGCCTTACTTGGTTATTTACAACTGGATCAAAACCAATAGAGTTTGCTAAAAAATTTCTACAAATAGCGGAAGATTCAGACCCGAAAGATATTACAAGAAAAGTAATAGCTAAACTAATAAACTGCGACCTTTGCTCCGGATTCTGGATTGGATTAATATTCTATCAAAATCTATTACTAGCATGTATAGTATCAATAACCGCTGAATTATTTGGCAGATTAATTAATAAAATTGGGATTTAAAAGAGATATAATACCAAACGAAGAATGGTCTATTAGACTTAACTCTATCATGCCTAAAATAGAAGCTGGCATACATGGTAAAGAAGAGGTTAAAGAAGCATTCATATTATATAACGATAAACTAACACCCCGTAAAACAGATATGAATTGTGGTAAATGTGTTAGATATGTTATTGAAAGATTGAAACTAATTTATGCAGGTTCACACTAAAATATTTATAATATCAACAATGATCCAAATAATAATAATATTTGCTTGTATTACACTATTTTTAAACATTACGCAAAATACATAAACACTACAATTAAATGAAATCAATAGAATTTATAACAGACCTTGCAATTTATGCAGATAAGTATATAGACATGTGCCTTTCTCATGAGAAAGAGGTTGCAACAGGATCAGGAAAAATAGTTAATATAAAAGATAGACACATACCGACTATTGCATTTTTTCTTAATATTTGGATGCCTAAAAATTATAACGATACTATATCTAGGGGTAGTTATTATAGCTGGTTAAGGAGCGAAGATGAACTAAAAATGAACACTATAAAAACTATAGATGATAAGTTCTTAGCATTAGCTGGTGATATTGTAGCTAACGAGGGTAAAGGAATATTTTACGCTAAGAATAAATTAGGATGGACTGATAGAGTGGAAAATCAAAACACTAATCTAAATTACGAGCTATCAATGGATTTAGGAGAAAACAAACCTAATGACAATAAAATATAATAGACCTCCTTTAACAAAATACCAAAGGGATATATTAGATGCCGTTGAAAGATTTACTATTACAGAAGCGTCAACAAAAACTGGTAAAACAGCAAGCCATGTTATATGGTTGTTAGAGCAAGCGCTGAAATGCAAAAGAGGGCAAACCGTTTGGTGGGTTGCTCCAGTTTATTCCCAAGCTGAAATTGCATTTAATAGAATGCGAAATCAAATATCTGATAAAAACTTCTTTAAAACTAATTTAACAAAGCTCACATTAACCTTACCAACTGGTGCAATAATTCAATTTAAAACAGCAGAAAATCCAGATAATTTATTCGGTGAAGATGTTTACGCTGCAGTATTTGACGAGGCTAGTAGAGCAAAAGAAGCTTCGTGGTTCGCATTAAGATCAACTCTTACAGCCACAAACGGAAAATGTAAGCTAATAGGTAATGCAAAGGGTAAAAAAAATTGGATGTATAGGTTAGGTCAAAGAGCAAGGGCCGGGGAGCCTGATTATAAATACTTTAAAATAACAGCGTATGATGCCGTTGAGGCAGGTATATTAAAATTAGAGGAGGTCGAACAAGCTAAAAGAGACCTGCCAGAATATGTGTTTAGAGAATTGTATTTAGCTGAGCCCAATGAAGATGGGGCTAATCCATTTGGATTATCATTTATAAAAGAGGCATTGCAAGATGGCTTAAGTCAACTACCAGTTGAGTTCTTTGGTATTGATATAGCGAAGTCGTTTGATTGGACGGTTATTATTGGATTAGATAAGAATGGAAAAATAGCATACTTTGATAGGTTTCAAAAAGATTGGGCGCAAACTAAAGAAACAATATTACGGTTACCAGATAAATATACATTAATAGATAGCACTGGGGTAGGTGATTCATTTGTGGAAGATTTGCATACTATTAGATATAATATCTTGGGGTTTAAATACACTCAGGATTCTAAGCAAAAACTTATAGCTGGATTAGCCCAATCAATTCAGAAAAAAGACATTGGTGTATTATCTGGTATTATTCAGGACGAACTTGAATCTTTTGAATTTATATACAACCCTCACACGGGTGGTGTTAAATATTCAGCTCCATCAGGTCACCATGATGATGCTGCAAATTCTTTAGCTCTAGCAAATAAATGCAGGCAGGATAATATATTATCTATGTCATTTAATTATTCTTTCGGGTAATATGTAACAAACTCACTTTAATAGTTATTATATATTAGTGAGCATCAAAAGTAAAATAGAACGTATTAAGATGAGGCAGCATGAGATGGCAATACTTAGCCTTCTTAAAACTAATGGCATCCCTAGAAAGCTCATTGAAGAGATACCACTTACTTTTGCCGATCGTAAGCTTGTGCCAGGAGAGGATTATTATGTTTATAGTGGCCCATTTGATGATAAGACCAGATCGTTCTGTAAAAAGCTATTAACAATTGATAAGGTTATAAGTTCTTTAGATATTGATATTCTATCAAACTATTTAAATTACGATGTGCTTCAATATAAAGGATCATATAATTGCAGACATAAGTGGCGTAAGTTCAGAGGTAAGTTTATTCTTACACCTGAGTTAACTGTACAACAAATAAAAGATTTAGTTAGGAAGGGGATTAAAGGATAATGACATATAACCAAATCATAACATTATTATTTAATATAGCCAATGCGCATAAATTCATTAAGTCCTTTGGGCATGGTGAAGCATGGGAGATAAACTCAAAAGATAACTTTAAGGATTATATACTTTGGGTTATACCAGTTGATTCAACTACATTAGAGCAAACAAAGAATAGAACATTTACATTACTTGTATTCAAAAGAGTTAAGAAAGATAAAACAGACGAGACGTCAATACTAAGCGATTGTGAGCAAATGTTAGATGATGTTATTAAAATATTCCGTAATGAATCGAGTGATTATGATTTAATAAATGAGCCTGTTTTATTTCCATTTAAAGAAGAGTTTGGAGATTGGTGTGCAGGTTGGAGATCTGACTTAGTAATCGAAACACAATTTAATAATAACTATTGTGATATACCTAGCTCTACATTTATAAGTCCTGCCGCTGCAACAAATGATGCTTATATATTAGATTCATTAGGAAACATTATAGCAACTTTACACCCGGGACAAACTTATACATTACAATCAATGGCAACAGACACAGCGGAAGATTACATATTACAAGCCGGAGGTATTCAGGCAACACTACATACACCCGTATTTATTTACGGAGTTTTTGCACCAAACATCCGATTAGTAGAAGGTGATTATTTTACAAGGGTAGGCAACTCTTTTACATTCTCAGACCCATTATTAGTTGGAACTAAATTAATATTTGTATACTCTTATTAAAATGAAAAAAATAATATTATTAGCTTTAATAGCTACATCCTTAAAAGGGCAAGTTAAACTATTTCAAATCGAAAGAGCAACTGGCACCGGCAGTACATTAGTAACATATACTAACGGAGTGTTAACGTATACGCCAACAACCTCGCTCCCTTTTATTCCAACAAGTTCAGTAAGTGCTTTTCAACCAACTGTTAGTGGTGGTTATTTAACGCCAACATCAACAAGTACTTTAACGAATAAATCAGGCAATATATCAATGTGGGCAAATGATGCTAACTACATTAATGCAACACAGGCCGCAACATCTTTTCAACCAGTGGGGGCTTATGAAACTAAATTAAACGGTACAGGTTTTGTTAAGTCAACAGGGACTGTAACTAGTTATGATAATACAAGCTATGTTCCTACATCTTCATTAAGCGCATACACCCCAACAGGAACAACTTGGAATTTATTAGGTAATGCTTCAACTTCAACATTAAACTTTTTAGGCACAACGGATGCAAAAGATTTAGTGTTTAAAACTAATAACACTGAAAGGTTTAGGGTTGGAAGTGCTGGTACGTTTTCATTTAACAATGCGCCTGTGTATTTTGGCATCGGTGGTTCTGTAACATATTTAAACGGCTTAGGTTTATCTACAGCCACAGGCTCTAATGTTACTTATGATACAACTGCTTATATAAACACATCATCCGCCTTAACCGCTTCAATGTTAGCACAAGTAAATTCATTACTTATAAATCAAGTTCCAGCATCTACATACTTTGGAAAAATTTCACAACTTATAGATGGCACGGTTTATGGAAATGTTTTTGTAGACAAATCGGGTAACGGCTACAATTTAAATATAACAGGTAAGGACTGGACAACCACTGGTTATTTTCCGTGTAAATCATCTGCTACCGTATCTCAGGATGCTTCTACATTTGGTTTAATTCCTAATCCTAATTATTTTTGGTTCACGGCTGGAGGGACACCGAAACAAATACCAGTAACTGCTTTTTTTCAAAACGTAGATTACGGAAACCAAATATTTTGTAAAAAAAGAACTCAAATATTAAATGCGGATAGTACAGAAAAATTAGAGTCTGCAATTTTAGAAATTGTAACTTATTCAAATGTTTTAGCAGCTAATAATCTTTCAAATGCTATAACTTATTTCAATGTACCAACAGAGGTAGTAAGTAGTGTTATTTGGCTTGACGCGAACGCCGGTAGCGACTTAAACGCCGGGACAAAGTTATTACCCGTGGCTACATTCACCAAAGCTATGACGCTAACCGGTACTTTAATTTACGTAAAGTCGGGAGATTACAATACAAACTCTACATACATATTGACAAGTAAAAGTATTACAGGTATTGGCAACGTTAACCTTGCAAATCAAAACGCTGCATCTTACGCTTTATTGGTAAATACTCCAGTTACAGTGCAAGGTATTTCCTTTACTTACACATCAAACACGCAATACGCTGCATTTACATCTGGGGTTAATTCATTAATTTTAAATCGTGTTTACTCTTCGGGTACAAAATTATTTGTAAATGTAAGCGCAGGCACCGGCACTTTAATAGTCACAAACTCAGTTATTCAAACAACCGCAAGTGTTAACCAATGTTTTTTAATAAATATACAAAATTTCACTTGTAGAAATAATTACATTTATGATAACAGTGTTGATAGAGTATTTGCACAAACATCTACAAATGGAAATTTAAAAACTTATATTAAATATAATAAAATAACCGCACCATCTGCTACAATACTTTATCACACTACAAAAGATCATGATTATTTAGATATTAATTATAACAGTTTAAATTTAGGTATTGGAACCTTAGTTATTCAAACATCTGCTTTAAATTTCCCTTTAAACTTCAACTATAATACTGGTCAGATTGGTTATATAAGCGTGTTGACAGGCACAGGAACTATTAACTGTAATAATAA
>JBKJQV010000237.1:0-3477 GCA_046593815.1 Sediminibacterium sp.
ATCATGCGCAACAATTGCAATTATTTTACTTTGAATATCACTGAGTTCTTGCAAATGTATTTTTTGACTTTCTACAATTGCATTTTTAGATTCAATTTCAATATTTCTTAAGCGAAGTTCAAATAATTTAATTACCTGTTTGGACAGAATATTCAAAGCAAAAACTTGATCGTCATTTAATGATCTTGGAACAGTATCAATTACACAAAGAGAACCAAGGTTATACCCTTTACTAGTAACCAATGGAATTCCAGCATAAAAACGGATATGTGGGTTTTCTACAACCAAAGGATTGCCAATAAATCTTTCATCTAATTCTGCATCTTTAACTTGAAATATACCATCACCCAAAATAGTATGAGCGCAAAATGAACTATTTCTATCAGTTTCAGGTAGTCCTAACCCTTTTTCTGCTTTAAACCATTGTCTGTTATTATCTACTAAAGTAATTAACGAAATGGGTACCTTACAAATACGTGAAGCAACTTCTACAATTTCATTAAAATCTTCATCTGGTTGAGTGTCTAAGATAGACATTCGATAAAGTTCTTGTAATCTTTCTGATTCGTTAATTGGAATATCTGCGGAGACCATTTAATTTAATATTGTTAAGTAAATCTATAAAATTAGTTTGATTTACCTAAATTAGAATTTAATAGTTCTTCGTGAATTTTAACTACCTGAGGAATTAGCAATTCTTGTTCATTGTTATTAATTACCCAATCACATAATTTCATTTTCAAAACTTGATCAATTTGTTGGTCCATTCTTTGCATAACTGATTCTCTTGATAAACGATCTCTTTCCATTACCCTTTTAATTCTTAGCGAATTTGGCGCACTTACACCTATAATTCCATCTAGGCCCACGGCAGAACCAGATTCAAAAAAAAGTGCAGCTTCTTTAATTACATATAAGGTACTTTGTTTTGCTGCCCAAAGTTTACTTTCTCTAATTGTTGCAGGATGAACTATTGCATTTAAAACAGCCAATTGATAAGGGTCCTTGAATACAATATTGGCAATAAAAGCACTGTTTAACTGATTGTTTTCATATGCATTTGTACCAAAGGATTTTATTATTTCATTTCTTATAAATGAATCGTTATTCATTATTGATTTAGCCAAAAGATCTGCATTCAAAATTGGAACACCCAACTGAGCAAAAATTTTAGCAACCGTAGATTTTCCGCTGCCTATTCCGCCTGTTAATCCTATTACTAGCATAACCAAATAAAAAAGCCGGTAATACATGATTACCGGCAATAAATTTAAAGCTTTAATTGATACTGTTTATTTTTTCTCAATAGCAGGTTTGTTAATAGCTAAAGTCCATTCCATACTAATTGATGATTTCTCAATTTTTAAATAGCTACCTGGATTCACTTCCATCTGAATGGTATTGTCTTCATTAACTTTGTTAATAGAACCATGAATTCCAGCTATGGTTACAATTTTATCGCCTTTTTGCATGTTATCGATAAACTTTTTTTGATCTTTTGCTTTTTTAGCTTGGGGACGAATCATGAAAAACCAGAATACTAAAACGATGGCACCCATCATTACTAACTGAACTGTACCACCCTGTTTAGGATCGGCAGATAAAATAATTGAAACTAATGAGAACATGTTATTGTGTTTTTAATTGTTGAATTTCTCCGTTAAAGGTAAGTGTATGAGTAATACCATTACTGGAATTTGATGTTACGAAAATATTTTTTGTTACAGTTCCTGGATGAGATTTATTACTGTCGAATGATGCAGTTACATTTCCTTTTCCTCCTGGAGCTATTGCGTTTTTAGTATAATTAGCAACAGTACATCCACAACCAGGTTTTACTTCTGTTAAATATAATGGATGATTGCCAGTATTTGTAAACTCAAACAGAATAGTAGTTTTTTCGCCCATGTTAATTGTTCCGAAATTAATACTTGTATCCTTAAAATTAATTGTAGTGTAATTAGCTGTATCAGTAATTTGTTTAGCAGCAATAAGATTTTCATTGGATATATTACTGCATGCAAATAATGATGAAAATAAAAAAATATAAAGACAGCCAATGGTTCTCATACTACAAAGATTTGTTATTAAAACTTACTTTATTGATCTTGCCTTCAGCAGTCATTTCTTTATGAATATTGTCTAATAATCCATTTACAAATTGACCGCTTTGTGCAGTACTATATTCTTTTGCAAGATCAATATATTCATTGATAGTAACTTTTGTAGGAATTGTTTCGAAATATAATAACTCGCAAATGCCCATTCTCATTAGTATCATATCTAATTGTGCAATTCTATCAGCATCCCAATTTTTTAATTTTGGTTTGATTAGTTCTGCACAATATTCTTTTTTATCGATAGCAGTTTTTAATAAACCTCTTGCAAAATCCCATTTATCTACACTCATTAATTGATCCATTTGAGTAGTAGCAGGCTTTTGTATGAAAGTTAACATCATCTGATCCATCATTTCAGCATCATCATCCCAGTTATTAAAATGTTCTTCAATATGGTTAATAAAATCTTCGTTAGGCAATAAAAATTGTGTAAATATTAGTTTAATAATTTCACGCTCTTTTGCCTTATCTCTATTTAGTTCGTTAATATATTTAATATACTCATTGGACGCTATTAAATTATTGTAAATCTTTTTTACTAAATCCATGTCAATCCTTCTCTCGGGATGATCTGTATCAATTGCTTTTTGATATGATTTGTTTTCGAGTAAAGCCCAAATAAATTCATTACCAGCAATTTTAATATTTACATTCATATCACTTGCAGATGGCAGATTTTTTGATGCTCTTTTTACAGCATTTGTTTCGGCATATCTGGCAACTTCAGATAAAAAATAAATAAGATAAACAAATAATTCCCTGCTTTTATCTAACTGCTTTTCTAAGGTTTGAATGGGCTGCTTGAAAGTATTAGCAGAGTCGGCAGACTCAATCATATAGAGCAACTGCATTACTTTAACACGAATATTTCTTCTACTGATCATTAAACAAGAACTTTTTTGGGCAGCGCGAAGGTAAGGGTTTAAAGGTATTTATGAGAGTCAAATGAAAATATGGCACTCGAATATCAATTTACTTAGCCTTATCTGTCAGCCTGAACAACTCAAAACACTGCTTTTACTCTTTTACTGAAAAATTGGCTTAATAATTATTTTGGCATAATTATCGACTCAGAATGTGAAATTAACCTAATAACACAAAATCAATAACGTATGGCTAAGAAAATCAACGTTACTCCTCTACACGACAGAGTAATTGTAAAGCCTGCTGCTGCCGAAGAAAAAACGGCCGGTGGAATCATCATCCCAGACACTGCTAAAGAAAAACCACAACGTGGAGTAATTGTAGCAGCTGGAAAAGGAAAAATAGACGAACCTATGACTGTAAAAGTAGGTGACACAGTATTGTATGGCAAATATGCTGGTACTGAAGTGCAAATCGAAGGTCAGGATCTATT
>JBKJQV010000336.1:0-13062 GCA_046593815.1 Sediminibacterium sp.
TCATGAATATGCAAACTACAAATAAGTTATCAATTGATGTCTATCTGATTTCTTAATAAATCCTCAAAATTATCTCTTTTACGAATCAAATGAATTTCGCTTTCTTTAATCATTACTTGTGCAGGCAAAAAACGAGCGTTATAATTGCTGCCCATTTCAAAACCATATGCACCTGAATTGTCAAAAACCAATAAATCACCCTCTCTTACTTCATTCAATTCTCTATCCCAAGCAAAAGTATCGGTTTCACAAATATTCCCTACTACAGCATATTTTTTTAAACTTCCATCTGGGTTACTAATATTTCTAATTCTATGATAAGACTCATAAAACATTGGTCTGATTAAGTGGTTAAATCCACTATTAATACCTACAAATGTTGCAGCAGTATTTTCTTTAATTACATTAACTGTTGTAATAAAACTGCCGCATTCACTAACTAAATATTTTCCGGGTTCGAACCATGTTTGAAATTCTTTTCCGTAATGAGTTTTCAATTTAATTATTACTTCATTTACTTTAGTTGCTAATAGTTGAATGTCAGTTCCAGTTTCATTATCATGATAAGGCACTTTAAACCCACCTCCTAAATCTAGAAATTGTAATTCAGGAAAATGTGGAATTAAATCGAAAAAAATATCAGCTACTTGCATAAAAACAGCAACATCTTTTATTTCACTTCCCGTGTGTACATGCAAGCCAGCAATATTAATTTCATGTTTTTTAATTAGCTCAATTATTGATGCTATTTGTTCAATTGGTATTCCGAATTTACTCTTCTCATGACCAGTAGATATTTTTAAATTTCCACCAGCCATAATATTTGGGCGAAGTCTTATACCAACAGGGTAACTATGACCATAATATTTACCAAATTTTTCTAAATTAGAAAGGCTATCTATGTTGATATTAATTCCTAATAATACTGCCTCTTGAATTTCTTCAAAAGCTATACCATTGCTAGTGTATAAAATATTTTTAGAATCAAAGCCAGCATGTAATGCCAATTTAGCTTCATTAATAGAGCTACAATCTATATTGCATCCAAGAGAATGAATATGTTTTAAAATATTTATATTAGTAAGCGATTTACAAGCAAAAAAGAATTTTGCATTAATTCCTTTGAATGCATTAGTTAGTTGAAGGTACTGATCGGTTATTTTATCTGCGTTGTATACATATAAAGGAGTACCATAAGTAGCTGCAATGGAGGATAATTGTGTGTTGCTAATTGTTAGGGGCATGTTGTAAAGATAATAACCAAATTTATTCCGGGTTATTTTCTTCAGTTGAATTATTTGTTTCCTCTTCTTTTTTAATAATCAGCTCGCCCTCCTCATTAACTGTTATCTCGGAAACATCGCCCTCTATAATTTCTTCTTCAAGTGCTATTGAATCGGCTATAGGTTGATCGGTAAAGTCTTCCGGTCTAATGATTGTGCCTTCAATGAATTGTTCAGCTAAAACTTCTCTAATTTTAGGTAGGTCAGAAGTATTATTGATGCCGAAATAATCCATAAAGGTTTTAGAAGTGGCATATATCAATGGTTTCCCTGGCATCTGCTCATTTCTTCCACTTATTAAAATAAGTTCCTTTTCTAATAGTTTCTGAATACTATAATCTGTATTTACTCCACGAATTGCTTCAATTTCACCTTTAGTAATGGGTTGTTTGTATGCAATGATGGCCAATGTTTCTAAAGCAGCATTGGATAGTCGCTTTAAAAATTTATCTCCATTTAATTGAGCTATTGTTTTATGAAAATCTTTCTTAGTAAGAAATTGCCATCCGCCACCACTTTCGCGAACTTCAAATGGGTAAAATTCTGAATCATATTTCTCCTTAATTCCTTCTACTGCAGACTCAATCTGATCTAAAGAAATTCGTTCCTCTAAAAATCCAAAACTATTATTGATCAACTCTACAATATCTAATGAAGTAAGTGGTTTATCACTTGCAAAAATAAGTACTTCAATATGTGGTATAATCTCGCTTAGTTCCATGTTTGAGAGTTATGAATTATGAATTATGAGTTATGAATGATATGTTGATCTTTAATAACTCAATTGATTAACCTTGTAATGCTGCTGCTCCACTCACAATTTCCGTTAATTCAGTTGTAATGGCAGCTTGACGGGCACGATTGTAGCTAATTTTGAGCGATTTCAATAATTCATTTGCATTCTCACTTGCCTTATCCATTGCAGTCATTCTTGCTCCGTGCTCACTTGCATTACCATCTAATACAGCTTTATACAATTGGGTATTTAATATTTTGGGCATCAATTCTGCAATCAATTCTTCTTTTGCAGGCTCAAAAATAAAATCTGTTTTTTTCTGGTTCTTTAAAGTAGCAACTTTAGGAATAGGTAAAAATGGTTCAGCTGTAAACGCTTGTGTAGCGGCGTTCTTAAACTCACTGTATATAATTTCTACTGCATCAAATTCTTTGTTTTCAAATGCTTTCATTGCAGATTGTGCAGCTAATTGTACAGATTCGAAATTCAAGTTTAAATAAATGTCTTTGTAAGTAGCATTTGTTTTATATCCCGCTTTGGTAAGTCCTTCAAATCCTTTTTTGCCAATATTCCAAATTTCTACATTACCTTTTTTAAAGGGTGCTTCATATTTTTCTGCTACTGTAGCTTTTGCCAGTTTAACAATATTAGCGTTATAGCCACCACATAAACCCCTGTCGCTGGTGATTACAATTAATAATACTTTCTCAACAACTCTTTCATCTGCCAAAGCCAATGTCATTCCACCTTCAATACTACTTACGATATTGCTCAACATCTCTTGCAACTTTTTTGCATAAGGACGCATCTGTGTGATGGAGTCCTGAGCTCGGCGTAATTTAGCCGCACTAACCATTTTCATTGCTTTGGTAATTTGTTGAGTGCTTTGAACACTTTTAATTCTAGATCTAACCTCTTTTAATTGACCAGCCATTGTTTATTAAGTATAATGTTAGGAAAGGGGCTGCAAAAGTAGCAGAAACTGTACTATTTTCCAATACAAACTTGGCATATTTACTATGTATGTGAATTGCTTAGCTAAATCAGATTTAACCAATTGCCTAAACTGAGTAATTGGTCTCGTTCAAAACCTTACCTTTGCCGGCTCTTAAATAGGGTGTCAAATTGACTAAAAATCAACTTTTGCACGCTGTTTGATAAAACAATTGTTCATATTATCACTATAATTATATGTTGAAGTTTATTTCTAAGTTATTTGGAGGCAGTAAAAGTGAAAAAGACGTGCAAGTTTTAATGCCTATTGTGCAAAAGACAAATGTGTTTTTTCAGGAATATCAGGCACTTTCTAACGATCAGCTTCGAGCTAAAACAACTGAGTTTAAAGACCGTATTCAACATCATTTAGCTACAATTGATGCAGATATTAATACTAAAAAAGCTGAAGCAGATGCTTTGCCTGAGTCAGATATTCACAATAAAGACCTTATCTATCAAGGAATTGATCTTCTTAAAAAAGAACGTGATCAACAAATTGAAGTGGCGCTCGCAGCAATTCAACCTGAAGCCTTTGCTGTAATTAAAGAAACTGCTCGCAGGTTTAAAGAAAATGAAACAATCACTTCAACTGCAACCCAACTAGATCGTGATTTGAGCGTTAGAAAAGAATATATTACTATTTCTGGAGATCAAGTATCGTTTAAAAATACATGGATAGCAGGAGGAGCAGCCGTTTTATGGAATATGTTACACTATGATGTACAATTGATAGGTGGTAGCGTTTTGCATCAAGGTAAAATTGCCGAAATGGCTACTGGTGAAGGTAAAACACTGGTATCTACCTTACCAGCATATTTAAACGCATTAGCAGGAGAAGGAGTACATATAGTTACCGTAAATGATTATTTAGCAAAAAGAGATAGTGAGTGGAATGGAACTATTTTTGAATGGTTGGGATTAACTGTTGATTGTATCGATAAACATGAGCCTAATAGTGAAGCACGAAGAAAAGCTTATTTAGCCGACATAACTTATGGTACTAATAATGAATTTGGGTTTGATTATTTGCGAGATAATATGGTGCATAGTCCAGAAGAAATGGTGCAACGTAAACACCATTTTGCAATGGTGGATGAAGTAGATTCTGTATTAATTGATGATGCAAGAACTCCACTAATTATTTCTGGTCCTATCGGGCACCAAACTGGAGAACAACAATTCTTTGAATTAAAGCCAAGAGTAGAGAAATTAATTGATGCTCAAAAAAGAGCAACACAAAATTTTTTAACAGAAGCAAAGAAAAAAATTGCTGAAGGAAACGATGATCCTAAAGATGGCGGGTTGGCTCTATTCCGCTCTCACAGAGGATTGCCGAAGAATAGTGCATTAATTAAATATTTGAGTGAGCCAGGAATGAGGGTAAAATTGCAAAAGACGGAAAATTATTATCTTGCCGATCAGCAACGCGAAATGCCTAAAGCTGATGAAGAACTTTATTTCTATATCGATGAAAAAAATAATTCAGTTGAATTAACGGATAAGGGTATTCATTTAATTACAGGTTCAGGAGAAGATCCAAACTTTTTTATTCTTCCAGATATTAGTTTAACACTTGCTGCAGTTGATAAAGATGCAACTTTAGAAGCAGATCAAAAATTGCATCAGAAAGAAGCAATCATTAATGAATATGCTGTAAAAGCAGATAGAATTCATACTACTCAGCAATTATTAAAAGCATATACTTTATTTGATAAAGATGTAGAGTATGTAGTTTTAGAAGGTGGCGTTAAAATTGTTGATGAGCAAACAGGTCGTATTCTTGATGGGAGAAGATATTCTGATGGATTACATCAAGCAATTGAAGCAAAGGAAAATGTAAAAATTGAAGCATCTACTCAAACTTATGCTACTGTTACATTACAGAATTATTTTAGAATGTACCATAAATTGGCAGGAATGACGGGTACTGCCGAAACAGAAGCTGCAGAATTATGGGATATTTATAAGTTAGACGTAGTAAGTATTCCAACCAATGTTATTGCAATTAGAAAAGATGAACAGGATTTGGTGTTTAAAACCAAACGTGAAAAATTTGGGGCTGTAATTGATGAAATTCAACAACTTACTTTTTCTTACACCAATTTTAAGTGTGAAGGTGATAAAGATAAGAACGGGAAATTTATTCCCAAGCTAGATTCTGTTGGAAAATTAATTCCCATTTTAGATGCAAAAGGAAATTTAATTCCTGAACCAGATCAAATAACTGGTGAATTAAAAAGTCAAACACCACGCCCAGTTCTTGTTGGTACAACTTCAGTTGAAGTAAGCGAATTGCTAAGTAGAATGTTGCGCCAGAAACAAATTCCTCATAATGTATTGAATGCTAAACAGCATGCTCGTGAAGCACAAATTATTGCAGAAGCAGGTTTGCCAGGTGCCGTTACAATAGCAACAAATATGGCTGGTAGAGGTACAGATATTAAACTCGGACCAGGTGTAAAAGACGCAGGTGGACTAGCTATTCTTGGAACAGAACGCCACGAATCGAGAAGAGTAGATCGTCAGCTACGTGGACGAGCTGGAAGACAAGGTGATCCTGGTTCTTCGTTGTTCTTTGTTTCATTAGAAGACGATTTAATGCGTATGTTTGGAAGCGAGCGTATTGCAAAAGTGATGGACTTTGCTGGCTATAAAGAAGGGGAAGTAATACAACATAGCATGATTACCAAATCTATTGAACGAGCTCAACGTAAAGTAGAAGAAAATAACTTTGGAATCAGAAAGCGTTTGTTAGAGTACGATGATGTGATGAATAAGCAAAGAACAGTTATTTATTCAAAAAGAAATCATGCTTTATTTGGAGAACGCCTTGCATTAGATTTAGACAATGCAATGTATTCTGTAGCAGAGAGTTTGGTAAGCGCTTTTAAAGAACAAAATGATCATGAAGGTTTCCGTTTAGCAGCCATTGTAAATTTTGGAATTGACTCTAAAATAACTGCTGAGGAATTGAGTAAGTCGTCTGAAAACCAATTATCAGAAAAATTATATTCAGAAGCAATTACTAACTATGAAAGAAAGAAACAGGATATGATGGTTCAATCTGTTCCTGTTTTCAAAAATATCAAATTACAACAAGGGTCACAGGTAGATAATGTAATTGTTCCTTTTACTGATGGAAGAAAGCAAATGCAAGTATTGGCTAATATGGATAAAACGCTGAAAACTAATGGAGCAGAGCTTTTAAACTCGTTAGAAAAATCTGTTACTCTTGGTTTTATTGATGATGCATGGAAAGAACATTTGCGTTCTATGGATGATTTAAAGCAAAGTGTACAAACAGCAACTTATGAACAGAAAGATCCTTTGGTAATTTATAAAATGGAGGCTTTTGATTTGTTTAAAAAGATGGATGGTGAAGTAAATAGAGACATTGTTCAATTTATATGCCACGCTGCAATTCCATTAGCGGACGGAGATGAGTTAAAAGAAGGCCATCAAGCAAAAACAGATATGAGTCGTTTAAGTGCCAATAAAGAAGCAGTAGACGCAGCAGGAAAAGAATATGGTGCAAACGAAAATGATTATTACGATCCAACTCCAGTTAAGCAAGAACCTGTTAAAGTTGGACCAAAAATAGGACGCAATGATCCATGCCCTTGTGGTAGTGGAAAAAAATATAAAGCTTGTCATGGAAAAGAGAGTTAAAATTATGAATTAAAAGTTATTAATTAATAACAGTAAACACAATTCTCTTGAATCTAAACAATTACATCGATCATACCCTTCTTAAACCTACAGCTTTAATTAGCGAAATTGAAAAACTTTGTGAAGAGGCAAAACTGTATGATTTTGCAGCAGTTTGTGTACCTCCCAATTTTGTTAAAAAGGCAAAAAGTTATTTAGCAAATTCTTCTATTAAGGTAGCCACCGTTATTGGATTTCCATTTGGATATTCTGCTGTTGAAGCAAAATTGGCAGAAGTGCTATTGGCTATTGTAGATGGAGCAGATGAATTAGATGTGGTTGTAAATATCAGCGCTATTAAAAACGGAGATTGGCTCTATTTGGCGAATGAGATTAACCATTTAATGCCTATTATTAAGAGTAGTAATAAAGTTATTAAAATAATTATTGAAAGTGGAGTGTTAACAGATGAAGAAATTATAAAGTGTTGCGAATTGTATGGAGTTGCGGGTATCGATTATTTAAAAACATCTACTGGATATGCCGAAAAAGGGGCTTCAGTTGAAGCGGTAGAGTTATTCAAATTGCATTTGCCCAAACATGTTCAAATAAAAGCTTCGGGAGGTATTAAAGACTATTCCTTCGCTGAATTGTTAATTAACGCTGGAGCAACAAGATTGGGTTGTAGTGCAAGTATTGCCATTGTAAAAGGGCAACCCGCCGATAAATCAACCAGTTATTGAGGTTTTATTAACTTTGCCTTCCTTTAATATATCTTTAAGTATGGGTTTTGTAAAACGAGTAAGAATATTTACAGTAATCATTTTTTTAATGTTGGGTAAAGCTGTGTGTGCAAATGATACTGTTATTGTAGTGAAAGACGCGCGTTTAGATATTCTATCTTCTAAGCAGGCGCAAATTAATAAGCGCTCTGCTTTGATGCTGAGTGGAGGTCAATACAAAGGATTTAGAATTCAAGTACTTAGTTCAAATAATAGAGATAATGCGCAAAAAATAAAAACAGATCTGATGAATAAATTTCCAGATCATAAATCCTATATACTTTATCAATCTCCTAATTTCAAAGTTAGAATTGGTAATTTTTTAAAAAGAGATGAAGCAGAAAAATTAAGAAAACAATTGTATAAGTATTTTCCTCAAGGAGTTTACGTTATAGAGGATACAATAGAATATTATCCAAAAGTGGAAGAACTTTTTTGATTTAATTTATATCCAATGCTCAACGAAAAGATAAAAAATTTAGCTAAACAATATGCGCCTGAATTCATTGAAGTACGAAAACACTTGCACGCAAATCCGGAGTTGAGTTATAAAGAATTTAAAACAGCCGAATTTGTTAAACAGCAGCTAACTAAAATAGGTATTGAATTTGAATCTAAAGCTACTACAGGAATTGTTGGAATTATTAAAGGGAGTAAAGCCGCTGATAGAGTGATTGCATTAAGAGCAGATATGGATGCTTTGCCTATTCAGGAAGAGAATGATGTGGAATATAAATCAATCAACGAAGGTGTGATGCACGCTTGCGGTCACGACGTTCATACAACTATTTTGTTGGGTGCTGCAAAAATTTTATATGAATTAAAAGATGAATTTGCGGGAACTGTAAAATTAATTTTTCAACCAGGGGAAGAAAGAAACCCAGGTGGTGCTAGTTATATGATAAGAGATGGGGCGTTAGAAAATACGAAGCCTCAAGGTATTGTTGGGCTACATGTGCATCCAGGTTTGAATGTTGGACAATTGAGTTTTAGAAAAGGAAGAGTAATGGCTAGTGCAGATGAGATTTTTATGACAATTAAAAGTAAGGGCGGTCATGCTGCTGCACCTCATTTAACTGCAGATACCATTTTAATTGCTTCTCAATTAATTGTAAGTCTGCAACAAATTATATCTCGAAATAACAATCCAACTTCTCCATCAGTATTATCCATTTGTTCAATTCAAGGTGGGAATACTACTAATGTAATTCCTTCGGAAGTTAAGCTAATGGGCACTTTTAGGGCAATGGATGAAATATGGCGATACAAAGCTCATGAGTTAATCAGAAAACAAGCAATTGGTTTAGTTGAAAGCATGGGAGCAGAGTTGGATTTACATATTGATGTTGGATATCCTGCAGTAGATAACGATCTAGTATTTACAGAAGCAGCTTGGAAACTCGCAGAACAGTTTATGGGGAAAGAGCATGTTGAAGAAACCGAAATAAGAATGGGTGCTGAAGATTTTGGATATTATACTCAAATAATTCCAGGTTGTTTTTATAGATTAGGAGTTCGAAATGATGCAAAAGGATTTGTTCACCAAGTTCATACTCCAAAATTTGATATTGATGAAAATGCAATAGAAATTGGAATTGGAATGATGGCGTTTTTGGGCGCTAATTTATTAAACAAATAAGCGTAATAATTTTTTATTTAATTTGTATTATGTCTAAACAAACAGATTTAAGAAAGGAACAAGCATTAGAATACCATTCTAGTGGGCGGCCTGGTAAAATTGAAGTAATACCTACAAAAGAAGCTAAAACACAACGCGATTTATCGTTGGCTTATAGTCCTGGTGTAGCAGAACCTTGCAAAGAAATATTTAATAATGTAGAAGATGTATATAAATACACTGCTAAAGGAAATTTAGTAGGAGTAATTACAAATGGAACAGCAGTTTTAGGGTTGGGTGATATTGGCCCAGATGCAAGTAAACCAGTGATGGAAGGAAAAGCCGTTCTGTTTAAAATATTTGCAGATATAGACGTTTTTGATATAGAAATTAATGAAAAAGATCCAGAGAAATTTGTACAAATAGTAAAAGCCTTAGAGCCAACATTTGGTGGAATTAATTTAGAAGATATTAAAGCCCCTGAATGTTTTTATATAGAGCAGCAGCTGAAAGAACAGATGAAAATTCCTGTGATGCATGATGATCAACACGGAACTGCAATCATTAGTAGTGCAGCGATGTTGAATGCTTTGGATTTGCAAAAGAAAAAAATTGAACGAGTAAAATTTGTAATCAATGGGGCTGGAGCTGCAGCAATGGCTTGTATTCAGTTATATGTTGCACTTGGAGCAAAATATGAAAACTTTATTGTGTTTGATAAAGATGGAGTATTGCATACTGGGAGAACAGATTTAGGACCTATCAGAACAAAATTTGCTGTAAAGAAAAATGATTGGACGTTAGAAAAAGCAATGAAAGATGCAGATTGTTTTTTAGGATTAAGTGTTGGAAATGTTGTTACACCAGATATGATAAAATCGATGGCCAAAAATCCAATTGTATTTGCGATGGCTAACCCAGATCCAGAAATTATGTATGATGCTGCAATTGCTGTTAGGAAAGATATAATAATGGCAACTGGACGATCTGATTTTCCTAATCAAGTAAATAATGTTTTAGGGTTTCCATATATTTTTAGAGGCGCATTGGATGTTAGGGCTACTCAAATTAATGAAGCTATGAAACTCGCTGCAGTAAGAGCTTTGGCCGAATTAGCACAATCAACAGTTCCAGATATTGTTAACATGGCTTATAATCAAAATAATATGAGCTATGGACCTGAATATATAATCCCTAAACCTCTTGATCCACGCTTATTATCAACCATTGCACCAGCAGTAGCAAAAGCTGCAATTGCAAGTGGAGTTGCACAAAAAGAAATTCTTAACTGGGATGCATATGCATTGGAATTGAATAAGCGTTTAGGCTTAGATAATCAACTAATAAGAGTAATTGGAAGTAAAGCAAGAAAAGATCCTAAACGATTGGTATTTGCTGAAGCAGATAATTTAAAAATATTAAAAGCTGCTAGTATTATATATGATGAAGGAGTTGCTTATCCTATTTTGTTAGGAGATCCTATTAAAATCAATAAGATAGCTGAAGAAAATAATCTCGATTTAATGGATATTCCTATAGTAAATCCACGTAGTGAAGAAATGGAAGCTAAAAGAGAATTCTACGGTGAATTATTTTTTAATAAGAGAAGTAGAAAAGGATTTAACCATTATGAGAGTATTAAAATAATGAAAGATCGTAACCATTTTGGTTGTATGATGGTTGAAACTGGAGATGCAGATTGCATGTTATCTGGATTAACTAAAAATTATGCTGAAGCGATTCGTCCTGCTTTACAAATTATTGGTACAGAGGAAGGTGTAAAGAAAATTGCTGGAATGTATTTGCTTCTAACTAAAAAAGGACCATTATTTTTAGCAGATACAACAGTTAATTTTTCTCCAACGGCAGAAGAATTAGCAGATATTACTATGATGGTGGCAAAAGAAGTTAGAAGCTTTAATATTACTCCTCGAATTGCCATGTTGAGTTATAGCAATTTTGGTAGTAGTGATTCTCCAGAAGCTAAAATTGTGTCTGATGCTACTAAAATTTTAAAACAACGCAATCCTTCTTTAATTGTAGATGGTGAAATTCAGGGAAGTCTAGCTTTTAACAAAGAAATTTTAAAAGATAATTACCCATTCAGCGATTTAGTTGATGAAGATGTTAATGTGTTGATTTTTCCTAATTTAACAGCTGGCAATGTTGCCTATAATTTATTAAAAGAAATAGGTGGCGCTGATGCAATTGGTCCAATTTTATTAGGTCTTAAAAAACCAGTACATGTGTTACAATTAGGTAGTACTGTGAGAAATATTATAAATATGGCTATTGTAGCGGTTGTAGACGCTCAGCTTAAATGCCGTGTAGATACAAATGAAGAAATTCAAAGAAGCAATTGGTGGAAGCGAAGGAAAAAGGTTAAGAAATAATACATTATCGATTGGCAAGTTGAAATAGTTCGCTTTATATTGATTAATTTTAATTAAATTTTATAAATATTTTTACTCTTAATTAATCATTAAATGTCAACTTTTCTTCATCATTTTGGAACTTACTTATTGATGTTAAAAGGTATGTTTACCAAACCAGAAAACTGGCGTATGTATTGGAAGGAGTTTATGCATCAATGTGTAGAAATTGGCTTTGGCGCATTACCAATAGTAGTAATCATTTCACTTTTTTTAGGAGCTGTAACTACGGTTCAAACTGCTTATCAGCTAGTGAGTCCTTTGGTGCCTCAAACCACTATTGCTCAAATTGTAAGGGATAGTATGATTTTAGAATTATCTCCTACAGTATTAAGCATTGTTTTAGCAGGTGTAATAGGAAGTAAAATTGCAAGTGAGCTAGGCAATATGAGAATTAGTGAGCAAATTGATGCGTTGGAAATTATGGGTATTAATACCAAGAGTTATTTAGTATTGCCAAAAATTGTTGCATCACTAGTTGTAATTCCTTTTTTAATTGTAATTTCTGCAGTGTTAGGAATTTGGGGTGGAAGAACTGCTGGAAATTTAGCTGGTATATTAGCTACAGATATATTTGATATAGGGCTTAGGCAAAACCTTAATTTCTACAATATCAATTTTGCATTGTATAAGGCTTATACTTTTGCATTTATTATAAGTAGTATTTCTGCGTATTTCGGCTACAATGTAAAAGGTGGAGCGCTAGAAATTGGTCGCGCTAGTACAAGTTCTGTAGTTGTAAGTTGTATTTTAATACTTGTAGCAGATTATTTGCTTGCGGCATTATTATTATAAGTTAATTGATTGATTATGAATCCAAGCTTTGATCGTTTTCAGCAACTCATTACCAATCCCTACAAATTTGCCTTTTTTAAAATTGTAAAGTTGCCAGCAGCATTTATTGCTGGGTTAAGAGTTGGGAAATTTACCGCTTACGAATCAATTATTTTGGTTAAGCATGTTTGGTTAAATCAAAACCCTTTTCAATCAATGTATTTTGCAGTTCAATCTATGGCTGCAGAAATGAGTACTGGATTATTTGCAGTTGGACAAACCTATAAAAAATCCCCTTCTGTAAGCATGTTGGTTATAAATGTTGAGGGTAAGTTTTATAAAAAAGCAACTGGGTTAATTTCTTTTACTTGTAAAGATGGCGCTAAAGTAGAAGCTATAATTGAAGAATGTATTGCAACTGGAGAGGGTAGAACCTTGGTTTGTTCTTCACTTGGTACAAATGAACAAGGTGAATTAGTTTCAGAATTTCTTATTACATGGAGTTTTAAATCAAAAAAATTATGAAAATTACATTTCACGGTGCTGCCAGAACAGTTACAGGATCAAAGCATTTGATCACATTAAATAATGGTAAAAATATATTATTGGATTGTGGAATGTTTCAAGGAATGGGAAGAGAAACGATAACCTTAAATGAAACTTTTGGATTTGATGCAAAGACCATTGACTATTTGGTTTTATCTCACGCACATATTGATCATTCTGGTTTAATTCCAAAATTATATAAGGATGGATTTAGAGGTATAATTTTGGAATTAAACCAGAATGATCA
>JBKJQV010000088.1:0-3595 GCA_046593815.1 Sediminibacterium sp.
CCTGGATTGGTTTTCTTCCTCTTGTTTCTTTTTTAATTGCTTCCATGATGCAAAGATAAGAAACAAGTTTTAATTATTCAAGTATTATTTAATTATTTTTTAATTATTTTTCAAAATAAACAAAACATGCGTGTATCATGCTAATATGGAACGATAGACGTACATTTATTGCGGCAATAAGTAAGTTAGGTGCAATGCTGCGATACCCACCAACATACCGATTTCCATACAGCTTCCATTTTATTCTTCCCGACAAATTCAGCATCACCAAGTTGAACGCAATTACCAAATATATCTAACTCGTTTTCATCGCCACCGTGTTTTTCAATTTTATCCACGACAGGCATTAACCAATTCCAACTATCGTTATAGTTAAAATCTTCTGGTAACATTGGTAGGCTATTGTGTTTTTCGCACCAATAACCATTTGGATAATCTCCTTCTGCATCATTGTAAAACTGATACCCCATAAACTCGGCTATCTTTACATTTTGTTCTTCTGTTTTTGTCATTGTATAAAATTTGTGAGAAGCACTGCACCTAACAGCAAGTAAGCAATAGTTGCCAGTAACATTCTCGGTTAATAATTAAGTTCATCGTAGGCAACCATCGCCTACTTGCAAAACGTTATGCTCCATTGCTACATCACTGCTCCGAATGAACTTTAATGGAAGTAAAAGAAAAAAGAAAAATTTTCCCACCGCACTCCTTAAATTTTGCAAATTTATAAAAGGGTTCTTCATACTTTATCAATGGTGAATAGTCCTAACTTATTACATCCTAATATTAAATCAGATAACATCTTTTCAAACATTAGTTTATTTCCTTCATTGTCCTTAATTGTATGTGAAATATACAATGAATTTATTTCTTTACAGTGTTCAACTATCGCTTCAAATAGTATGTTCGGCTTCAAAGAAGATTTTGATTTTATTTCAGCAAAAGCCAAATCTAAAGAGTTAAACTTGTTTACGTCTTTCAATTCACATCCTGCACTATTTAACCTTGCCATTGTGTAACTTAAATAAAGTCCTGACGAGTTTTTAGGATTGCTTATTACATCCAAATTTATATTCTTGTCCACTTCGGGGTTTGATTTCAAAATAAACCCTGCAAAAACATTGTAAACTAATTTCAAATCATCATTAAACCCTTCACTCACCTGCTCTATAAAGTCCTCAATCAAAATAACATTTCCAATCCGACTTGCCATTTTCTTGCCACTTACCTTTACTAACCCAAGTCCGATGTGCTGTGTATTAGGAAATAAATGTTTCAATAATTCAAAATGATTTGATTGCTCTTTTCCTGTTAAATAAAGAGTTGGTGAGTTTAGCATTTCAGCTAATGATACATCTTGATAAAAATAAGATGTTTGCCCTGTGCTTTTTATTCCAACTACCTTATTTTCCCCAACTTCAAATATTTTTGTTCCAGCGTAATCCCCGCTACCATCTTTTAGTAATTCGCCATTGTATTTTACTTCCGATGCCATTACCTCTTTTGATGGATGAAAATTAAAATCATCTTGATATTTTTTTAGTAATGAAATAGCGGTTTCTTTTTTTACCTCCCCATCCAAAGTATCACCATAAATGCTGATTGTATTTTTGCAAATGCCTAATGATTGAAATGCTTTTGCTAACACTAAATTTGAAAAATGCCCAATGTGTAATTTTTTATTTAGGTTTGGACTAAACCCATCCATCCAATAAAAACCATCTGCTTCTAAAAAAATATCCGATAAATTAATTTTAATTGGCAATATAATATTGGTATAGTTTCCAATAGTGTAGGTTTCAAACTTATTTTCTTCAATCCATTCAGAAACATCACTGTCGGGTGTTCCAAATACGCAAATCTCAAATCCTTTATTTAAAGATTTGGGAACTATTTTTATTTTATTTATATCTATTTTCATAATACAAAGATGCCAACGCACCCCTCTCTAAATTTTTCTTTTTTCTTTTACAGTGTTCCAAATTAACATTCTCCTAAATTGACCGCAACGAGAGCATAACAAGTGCTTTACGCAAGTTTGCCATCAACGTTCTGCTAAACATCAAGTTCCTACAAGGCAAACCTGACGTAAAGCACCATCCGTTACAGGAAAGCACTACCGACCTACTCCGTAGGAAACATTCTAACTTGCAAGTCCGTAGGTATTTCTTTGATTTTATCTATTTGCTTGAAAAAGTAAGGGATATGTAAATCCTTACAATCTTGCTTCATACTATAAGCCCAATCTAAATTGAAAGGTCTTTTATGGTGTCCACTTTCGCCACCTTGAATAATCCAATCAATACCTTTGTATAAATCGCTTGGTATTGAAATAAAGTCTAATTGTGGCTCAATTGAAAGAAATCTTTTGCCTTTTACTTCTAACAATTGTCTTACAAGTGTTGTATATGTAATTTGATTAACAGGCGAAGTTCCAAACATTACATTTTCAGGCGGTGTTTGCTTCCAAATTTCAGGAATGTATTTATTAATGTTTGATGGTCTTTTTGTAAGCAAAAGAAACATTAAATTCGGGTATCTGTTTTCTGATATTCTTTTGAAAAAAGTATCTCTAATTTCCCCCGTATTCATATTTACAACCTCAATTCCTTTGCTATCAACTAAAGGCATAGGTTTTTCAAAAATATCCATCATTGAACCTACAAACACTCTTTGCATTTCTTTTGCTTCAAACGCTAATTTTTGAAATTTATCCAATTCGCTAAAAACTGAATTAATTATTTTTCGGGATTTATCATTACCCCAAATATCGTTGCCCCATCGTTTAGCTAATGTTTCAGCATAACAATTGTCGCAACCTTCGTGAACCTTTGTGCATCCGTGCCAAAGATTTGCTGTGTGGTGTGTCCACTCTATTTTTGAATTTTGTGCCATTTTTATATTTATTTAAAAGTTTATCTTAATGAGCCGTGCCTTCCTGTAAAACAGGTTTTGGTTCAGGCGGGGTGATGTGCTTTCTATTTTCTTTTTCCATTTATTTAAGTTTTTATAAGTAATTTAATTTCTACGTTAATTCCGCCCGAACCCAAAGCCCGAAACCGTTATGCAAGCCTTACATCATCAATATTTTGCTTTGGTTTATAGTGTAATATTCTTAGGCAAGATCTACAGCTTACAGCCATTAATATCAATGCTAAAATGATGTAAAATATAATTTTTGGTTTCATGGTTATCCTAATAAACCTGTATTAATTCTTTGCTTTGCCTCTTCATCAATAAAACCGCCGGATACCATTTTACTTGCTTGCAATACCAGCGCAGCTGATTTGTTTATTTGGGAGGCTACAGAAGACATGGCCTTGCTTTTTTTTATCTCTCTGTCTATATCTTCTGAGCTTAGTGTCTCATCATTTAAGCGCTCTATTTGGGCAAATAAATGGTCTTTTAAATCTGATAGTTTATTTTTCATGTTGTTTAATTTTACGGTTTAATAATATGTAAGCTTTTTTTGATGCTAATAATTCTGGTTGATCTAATAAATTAGAAGGGTCTCCATTTTTACCCACTAAACACCTGGCTAAATAACCATCACTTAAAGTTTGGTGGCTGGCGTTCCTAAATCTGTTTTCTTTAC
>JBKJQV010000199.1:0-3128 GCA_046593815.1 Sediminibacterium sp.
AATTGGGCTTGGGCTTATTTTACAAAAGACACATCTTTACGATTAATTCTTTCACCAAAAAAACCGCAATAATAATTTTATGCACCATAAATCGCATTATTCAACCGTATCAGAAGCAATTAATAAACTTAGGTCGGAAGGTTTTGTTACAGATTTTAATTTGAATGAAAGTGCTATAATATGTGGTGATGAAAAGTTTAATGTAGAAGACTTAGAAATAGTTGATGTTTATAGATATGAGGGAGATTCTGATCCTTCCGATGAAGCTGTTGTTTACGCTATTGAATCTAAATCGGGAGTTAAGGGTATTTTAGTTAATGGGTATGGAGTTTCTTCTGACTCAATTACAGCAAGTTTAATTGAAAAAATAAGAATTAGGTAATATAATATGAATTAATATTTGTGGTGATTTAAATTGTAAAAAGTTTCTCAATAATTCTATATTTCACTAGCAAAAAACCTTCATCGATTTGATTTATTCTTCATTACTTCATCCATTGACTCAATTCTGCAATAACTTGTTGAAACAGTTGATCTTGTTCTTCTAATCTGACTGTTTTAATTACTTTGTCGCCTGATCTTTTATTTTGATAAATCAATGATGCCTCAATGGTTATAAGTCCGTTTTTAATACCGTAAACACCCCTAATATGATAGGCGTCCGATAGCTTATAGTTTTCTAAAAAAATAAAAGTAGATTTATTGTCTACACCCGAATTAATAATGGCTTTATCTAACGAATTGCTAATATCTAAATCATCTATTAAAAGGGTAGGGTCACCTGTATAAAATATCGACCTTCCCATTATTTTCTTTGCTGAACTGAGTTGTATATTTTTCTTTATTTCGTCATCTACTAATCCTACTGGGAAACTTGCACTTCCAATAATTTTTGGATCTTGTTGTTCACCAATAGACTTTGCTAATTCACGCACTTTATCGCCTGCAGTATTAAACCATCTTGTTACATCTATTTGATCTTTGTCTAAGCCTTCGCCTGTTTTAATTCCATCTAATAAGCTATAAGTTAATAAGCCCTGTCCAAATTTTCCAGATTCATTAGCAAGTTGTCCAGATGATGCGGCTGAAAGTATAAACGTACCGGTTTTATCTTTTAAATTTTCTAAAGCCCTTAATTGATCTGCAGAACCACCTCTTTTAACTATAAGATCTTGTAAATTTTCAATTGCTTGTCCGCTTTTACAAGCATCTAAAATCAATAATTGTTTATTAGCTTTAATTTGTCTCATCCATTCATTCAACTCTTGTGTGTTAATAGCAACTTCTTTTTCTACCATTGTTAATTCAAACGATGCAGCTTCTTGTGTTAATAAATAAAACTCTTTGCTGCCACTAATCATTTCTCCATGTCCAGCAAAGAAAATAACAAGTATATCGTTTGCTTTTGCAACTTTAGCTATATCATTTAGTTGTTTAATTATGGCAGCTTTAGTTGGTTTGTTTGGATTGTTTTTTGTTGATGTAAATAAGTAATTAAAAACATGGTCTTCGTTGGAGATATTGAATAATTTTTTAGCTGATTGTTGCATTGTAGCAGCAAAGCTTTCTGCATCTTTAGCTGCATAATTTAGTTTTAATTCTAGGCCTTTATAATCACTAATTCCAATTGATACTATATACACATTTGTATTAGCAGTAGATTTATCAATTATGCCAGTTGCAATACTAGCTTCTTGTGAAGATAAATTGCCATCTTTAGACGTTGCTTTAACTTTAATGATATTTGATTTGCCAGGTTGAAAACGGGCTTTAATTTCTCCGTCATTATCCGATAAGGACAATTGATAAGCATTTCCTTTTTTGGGTAATGATGAAAGTATATAATCATCTTTAATCATTTTGCCGTTAATGTACAATTGAATTTGACCAATGCCACCTCTTCTTTCGGTAATTTCAAAATTGAACCATCCATTATTATATCCTTTTTGAACTACAATTGGAGTATAGTTGCAAATATCTATATCATTAATTTTTATAGCTGTTATTGGTTCTTTAATGGATCCATTTAATTTTTCTACCAATCCAGGTTCCCAGCTCAATGTTTTTAATTGATTTAATTCTATTATTTCTGTACCACAAGTAAAATACAATAAATCTCTTGCATGTTCTGATCCATCGTATCTATTAAATTCATCAACCAATAAATAATCATTATCATTTTCAATAGCTAAAAAAGTATATAAAAGTTTACCATCAGCTGTCCATTTTTTCATGGTATTATCACTAGATGTAGTTATAATGTATTTGCCATCCATACTATAATTTGCATTCAGTACTTCATCAACATGCCCTTTTAGGCTAAATAAATATTTACCGGTTTTACTATCAATAATTTCTACATCATTACTGGTGCTATCACCAAATATTGAAGTAATAGGAATTATAATTCTTAATCCGTCTGGGCTAAACTGTAAATTTCTAGGGAAACGAAAGTCATCAAATTCATCATTAACTGCTATTTCATTGAATGTTATTGCATTGGTTATAACTATTTTTTTAAAGTTTTCTTTAGTTTTTTGATAGCTCACTATTTTTTTTCCATCTGCACTAAAAGCACTTGTGCCAAAAAAACATAAAGAGTCTGAATTGGTTTTATTCTGTATTGGGAAATTTGTTTTAATTGGTAATATATTTTCAGTCGATATATCCCAAATCGTTATTCCCGTTTCATAGTCTTCTATTAATACTTTTTTACTATCTGGACTAAATTCTACATTACTAATAATATTGTTTATTTTTTTTTCGAAACTGAATTTGAATTTTGCAGAATTTGCATCCCAAAGGGTAGGATTGATAAGGAAATCTTTATCTGAAATTGAATCATAGTTAGTATTGATTGTAATAATATTTTTTCCGTCATTACTAAAAAAAGCTTTAGCCAAAGGTTTATTTTGTTTAATTTTTTTGTACAATAACCATTGATTATTAATTGGATTAAATTGATATATATTGGCAGAACTATCTGCTGAAGCAGTTACTATTTTTTTATCATCAGGACTAAATGAAGCATAAACAATATTGCCCGAATGATTATTTAATTTTGCTAATAGATTACCTGAATTTACATCCCAAACATGTGCTGTTTTAGTGTCTGAAGCAATTACGGC
>JBKJQV010000275.1:0-6299 GCA_046593815.1 Sediminibacterium sp.
TTTTGTTGTGTACTATTAGCAAAATGGTAAATGGCAATTTGGTAAAATTCACCATCCTTAGTAGGAGATGAAGCACTAGAAAAAAACGGAAAACTAAATATTGATAGCAATAGAAATTTAGCAAATGATTTTTTCATATAAATAGATTTTAAAAATTATTTTTTTCCTGTTGCAGCCCAATAAATGCCTGCAAAAATATGATTTAAAAAAGCTTGATCGTTATAATCAGCAGGCATATGACCAAGAGCAGTATAAAAAGAACGACCGCCATCATAATCATGATACCAAGCAATAGGATGGAATTTACCCATACCAATACCTTTTATATTTTTATCAGCCCATTCTGCTTTGGGATTATAAGTAGACTCATCAACTGAAAGAATATAGTTCAAACCTGTTGTAGTTTCTGATCCGAACTCATACCATTCATCAGTCCATAAAGGACTATCAGAAAACCCTTGTAAACCTGGAAATTTCGTACTCGTTAAATTTAATTTTGCGGTCTGAATTACTGGGTGAATATGAAACATTCTACCAACCAATTTTGTGTACCAAGGCCATTCATATTCAGTGTCGGATGCACTGTGTATACCAACATATCCTTTACCAGATTGAATAAAACGCTCTATTGCTTTTTGTTCATCCTCTTTAAAAATATCACCAGTTGTATTTAGGAAAATAATTACCTGAAAGTTTTTAAGATAATTGTCTGTTACAGTTACTGCATCTTGATGCCATTGTACATCAAAGAAATTTCTTACCGCTAAAGTTTTTATAGCTGCAACACCATCATTAATAGATTCATGGTGCCAACCAGCAGTTTTAGTAATTAGTAAAGCCTTAAATTGTTTATCCTGGGCAGAAGTATAATTAATTATAAATACAAGCAAAATAATTGAGTATACAATAAAATTATTTTTTTTCATAATAAAGTATTAATTCATTTTTATTTGCATTTTTTCTTTGCTTTCTTCATCTGCAATATGTTGTAAATAATAGCAGTAAACCAATTGTCCTTTGCGAATACTTGATACCCTTAAAAACTCATTTGAAGCATGCCATTTTTCATCAGCCAATAAAAAACCCATCGAGTAAGCATACACTCCTAAACTTTCTTTAAAAGAAATCATGGCTCCACCTGTACCACCAGTGCTCAACTTCAGCGGTTCTCTATTATAAATTTTATATAATGCATCAGCAACATATTTAAACTCTTTTGTATTAGAAGGGGTATTATTTGGACTAGCATATCCAGGTTTAAATTTGAAAGAAACTGTTGCTCCATCCGGACAATTTTTATTGATATGTTTTACAATCAAATCAATAATTTCTTGCCCTTTTTGATTGTTTACCAACCTGCAAGTGATTCTTGCCATGGCACTTCCTGGAATAATATTTGAGTGACCTTCTGCAGCAGTATAACCACCTTGCATCCCTATTACTTCAAGCGTTGGTCGGTACCAAACACGTTCAAGTGGGGAGAAAGTTTTATCGCCTACTTCTGCAGTTGTTCCTAAAATTTTCATATCCTTTGCAGGATCATAGGGTATTTGTTTAATCGTTTCTTTTTGTTCAGGAGTTATAGGTAATACTTTATCATAAAATCCTTCCACTGCTACATTACCAGTTTTATCAAAAAGAGAGCTAATGATTTGCGACATTGCAACAACTGAGTTAGGAGTCTTTCCACCAAATTCTCCAGAATGTGCGTCAATGTTGGCAGTTTTTACACTAAACTCTAATTGAGCAGCTCCTCGTGAACTTAATGTAATAGAAGGAATGTTTTCACTGTATTGAGCATCGTCGCCAGTTACAGCAAAATCAGTGTGCAATAGCTCTTTATTTTTTTCTAGAAAGTTTTTAAAATTAGGACTGCCGATTTCTTCTTCTCCTTCAAATAATAATTTTACGTTTACTGGTAGTTTCCCGTCTTTTTTCAACATAGCTTCAATAGCCCAAATACTGATCATTACACCACTTTTATCATCACTTGTACCACGGCCATATATTCTTCCATCTTTTACAACGGGAGCAAAAGGAGGGTAGACCCACTCAGATTCCTTAACGGGTTGCACATCGTAATGCGCATAAATTAAAACAGTTGGTTTGCCGGGTGCTTTATCCCAACTGCCATATACCACAGGGTTTCCGTCAGTCGGCAATAGTTGAGCAATGGGCATTCCTATCGATCTTAATTTATTCACTATCCATTGCCCCGCTTTTGCAACATCGGGTTTGTTAGCTGGGATTGATGATATACTTGGGATTGATATTAATTCAATAAATTCTTTTAAATGAGCATCTTTATTATCATCAATATATTTCTCGTATGATTTTTGGGCTGATGAATTTTGAATAGCTAATAAATTCAAACTAACAAAGGATACTAAGGCAAGGGTTTTTGAAATTGTCATTATGAATATTTGAGTTTAATAATATTATTTAGATTTATGAGCTTCCATATCAATTTCTATTAATTGTCCTTCAACAGCCAGTCCTTTAACTTCTAGCCAAGTACCTGTTGGAAATTGTTTTTTATAGATGGAGTTACGAAAGCCCGAAACTTTAATAAAGTCCTTCATATTAGTAGTGTATACATTTTCGGCAACCACATCATCAAAAGTGTATCCGTAATGTTTCAATATTTTTTCTAAATCGTTGTAGCAATTTTTCATTTGAAGCTCCATATTACCTGCGCCTATTATAATTCCAGAATCGTTCATACTAACTGCGCCAGAAATTTTAAGATCGTCGCCAATTTTAACTGCATGAGAATAACCATAGTCTTTTTCTAATTTTGGACGTAGGTTATAGTATTCAGGGGTTTCAGCAGTTGAAGCCTTTACTTCAGTTACCAATTTATTTTTATCAGCATCATCACAGCTGGTAAGAATAGAAATGCCTAATAAAAAGCTAAATACAACTAATAAAATCTTTGCCATTGTTATATAGTTTAATTCATTAAATATACAACAATGCTTTTATTTTTTTGGAGCTCTTTTTATAGGTCTCCCGTACTTTTTTTGCTTCTGTTCTCTGTGATTAACGCGTTTATTGGTCTTTTGGTTCTTGGCTGATTTTTCATGAAAGGCAGGGCCAACATCTTCCTTTTTGGGAAGTTTTGTTAGTGCTGTTTTCATTTTAATTTTGGGCAATTCATCCTCTGTTAAAACATCCGATATTTCAAGCTCTTCGGGTAGAGGAAATATAGGAATGCCTTGATTCATTAATTCTTCAATAGCTTTTTGAAATGGCAGTTCTGTGGGTGTAATAAAAGTAATTGCCAATCCTTTTTTATCAGCGCGACCAGTTCTTCCTATTCGGTGAATATAATTTTCGGGCGTATCGGGTGTATCAAAATTGATGACGTGTGTTACTTCTGCAACATCAATACCTCGGGCCATCACATCAGTTGATATAAGGTATTTAAACACGCCTGCTTTAAATTGATTCACACTATTGAATCGATAGTTCTGTTCTTTATTTGAATGTATTACGCCAACAATACCTTCAAATGATTTACTCAATCTTTCATACAAATCATCGGCTAAATTTTTTGTACCAACAAAGATTAATACTTTAGTCATTGCTTCTGTATTAGCAAGCAGCAACTCCAGAAAATTTGCTTTTGTATTAAAGTTTGGAACCCAATAACCAGATTGAAGTATGTTTTCTAATGGCGTTCCAGTTGGTGCTGCTTCAATGCTAATAGGATCGTTGAAATAATCATGCATTAATTTTTCAACATCATCAGTAATGGTGGCAGAGAAAAGTAAATTTTGTCTTTTAGCTGGAATGAGATCAAGTATATTGGTAATTTGTTTTCTAAATCCGAGATTAAGCATTTCATCCATTTCGTCGATCACTAATTTTTTAATCATTTTGGTTTTGAATGCCCCATTCATAATTAAATCATATAATCTACCTGGTGTTGCAACGATAACGTCGGCACCATTTGTCAATTCAATTTGTTGTGTATTAATATTTACACCACCATACACTCCAATTGTAACCAAACTCATATAAGTTGTTAGCTTTTTAACCGCTTCAACAACCTGAACAACCAGTTCGCGAGTAGGGACCAGAATCAATATTTGAGGATTTTTATTTTTATCAAATTTCCAAAGTCTCAAACACGGCAAAAGATAAGCGAATGTTTTTCCAGTACCTGTTTGAGCAATACCACAAACATCTCTACCCGACATTACCGCAGGAAAAACCCTGTATTGAATGGTAGTTGGGGTTACAAATCCTAAGTCATCTAACGCGCGAAGTAAGGATGTATTGAGGTTTAAATCTGAAAATGTCATGCCTAAAGATAGTTGATTTAAAAAGCAGTTGATTCAGGGGTTAGTTTATTCAACTGTATAAGGTACAACTACTTTGCTAGGATATTTTTTGCTCATTAAAATTTTGGCTTCTATCATTCTTGGCTTGGTAGTGCTTTCATTGCTAACTACTCCTCCAAAACCATAATTTTTCTCAGCCCAAGGATTATTGATACTTTGAAAAATAAGGCGAAGTTTACTGCCTTTGGTTAACTTCTTAATATATACGTAAGCATTATCAAAATTAAGTTGAATCACTTCACCTGACTTTATTAATTGGGGCTTTTCCGAACTATTGCGATACCGCGTTCTAAGTAAAGTATTTGCCAAACTAAGGCTTTTCCCATTTGGTAATAATTCTTCAATTTTAATTTCGAAGTCAGCATCGGGCGTATTTAATGTAGTGAAGAGACGAGCAATAATTTTATCACTGACTATTATATTTTTTTGCAATGGGGTACTTTCAAAAATAAGGTTGTATTTCGAGATCATATACAAAGAATCATCAAATGGTTTAGCATTAGCAAATAATATTGCAGAGTCTATTGGCATAGAAATATCATGACTATATTTTACAGAATTATTTTCGCTAGGTTTTTGAAGGGTTAAAGTATGTAGGCCATTCCTTTTTTTATTTGATACAATAGTAGGAGATAGAAATAGCTCCAAAGAATCGGTTGTTATTTTTTTAAATGAAGATGTACCTTTCCATTGATGGGTACCAGTTTGAAAATAAGTAATCTTATCTTTTATAAATGTAGGTTTTTGTTTGCCCTTTAATACCCAGTCAAACCACCATATAACATATTTGTAAATAGGTATTTGAGCTTCTGCTTCAATAATATTACCATTTTGAAACACACCAGGTGACCATTGAGCCGCCCCATGAGTGTAAGGGCCTATTAGTAAAATATGCTTATCCTTAGCTTGTTGATTACCATATTTTTGATGTTGATTATAGTAATATAGTGAGCCGTTTTGGTCTGCATCATAATAACCAGTTATTGAAAATATGGGAATATCAATCGATGCATAATCAACTTTCTTAGGTAAAATATTCTGCCAATAACTATCAAAGTTGGGGTGACTAACCCATTTTTGAAAAATAGCATTTGGCATACCTGCAACAGAATCCAATTTTGCAAAAGGAATTCTGCTCTTATACAATGCATATTGTTTATCGTTCCAGAATTTTGAATCAAAGAACAAAGCATCGTTTAACTCTTTACCACTTACAAGGGTTGCCCATTGAAGAATATATGGATAAAACATATTTCCATTTCTGGGAAAATCAACACCAAACCCAACGGCTACCATTGGGTTAATGGCTTTTAAAGCTGGATGCTTATATTCTTTTCTTATAGCTTGCCATTGATCAAACCCTAAATAAGAGCCACCAGATGTAGCCACTTGCCCATTGCACCAAGGTTGTTTACTAACCCAATCTATAATATCATAAAAATCTCTTGCGTCATCTTCATAAGGCATAAAAGATCCTTGGCTTTCTCTTCGGCGACGATTATCAACATATACATATATATACCCATTGGTAGCAAATACATTTCCTCTTTTTGCTTCGCTACCAGATGGGTAAGGGCTAAGCGAAACTATTGCAGGCAATTTACTCGAGCTGGTTACATCTTTATACATGTATGCATTTAATTTTACTCCATCTCGCATAGGTATTTTCACCTGCTGCTCTTTAACCTTTGAAGGTGTGATTGCATAATGGGCATTTTCAATTAATGACTGATAATTTTTTATAAGATAAAAATTTTGATAAAGATCCAATAAACTAAATGCCGTATTATAATTTAATTTAGAATTTGATTTATTGATAGATTGATCAAATTCATCCTTCAAATTTTTCCAGGATACCTCTATGAAAGCAGTAGTATAAGTACCTTTTGATTGAAGAGTTTAATAAGCTAAATCCTTCGTTCAGAAATGATATTGTAAACCAATCAAAAG
>JBKJQV010000320.1:0-3984 GCA_046593815.1 Sediminibacterium sp.
ATCGGCAGCAGACACAGTACCTGTAGCTCCTTTTACAGAAACGGAAACTCCCTGTAAAGGGGAACCATCTTTACTATCTGTTACTTTTCCAGTAACAGTTCTATTTTGTGCATTTGCTTGCGTTAATACTAAAGCAAAGCACAAAATTAGCATGACTAATTTTCTCATAATTGTTTAGGTTAAGTTTAATGTTAAAAACAGAGTTCGAAATTAAATTATCTTCTTTAAAATCTTTAATTATTTATATCTCATTTATTAGATGGACATACACTAAGCAAAAACTGTTGCATTACGCAATATTTTTATGTATACTAAAAATGTATAATTTGTTTATTCCACAGTTACACTCTTAGCTAGATTGCGGGGTTTATCTACATCTAATCCTTTTGCAAGACCTACATAGTAACTTAGTAATTGTAGTGGAATTACGCTCAATAAAGGTGCAATTACTTCATCGGCATCAGGTACTAGCATCACATCATCTGCCATTCCAGGAATTACTTCATCTCCCATTGTTGCAACAGCTATTACTTTACCTTTTCTTGCTTTAATTTCTTGAACATTTGATACTATTTTTTCATAGTATGAATCTTTTGTTGCAACAAATACAACAGGTAATTTTTCATCTACCAAAGCAATAGGTCCGTGCTTCATTTCGGCAGCTGGGTAGCCCTCGGCATGGATGTATGAAATTTCTTTTAGTTTCAGGGCACCTTCTAATGCGATGGGGAAATTGTATCCTCTACCTAGAAATAAAAAGTCGGTTGCATCTTTATACTTTTTGGCTATTCTTTGAATAGTAGATGTGTCTGATAAAATGGCTTGTACTTTTTCAGGAACGGCTTCTAAATCGTACATTAATTGCAAATATCTTTCTTCTGCAAGTGTACCTTTTGCATAACCAATTTTTAAAGCCATCATCATTAATACAGCTAACTGACCTGTAAATGCTTTAGTACTTGCAACGCCAATTTCTGGTCCAGAATGAGTGTAAGCTCCAGCATGACTTAACCTTGCAATACTACTACCTACAGCATTTACAACTCCGAATATAAATGCACCTTTTTCTTTGGCACTTTCTAATGCTACAAGTGTGTCTGCTGTTTCTCCACTTTGAGAAATGGCAATAATTACATCTCCAGGATGAATCACTGGATTCCTATACCTGAACTCTGATGCGTATTCAACCTCAACAGGTATACGACAAAGTTCTTCGATCAAATATTCTGCAATTAATCCGGCATGCCAACTGGTACCACAGGCTACTATCATAATCCTGTTTGCATTAATAAATGCATCCATATTATTTTCAATTCCACCCATCATTATTTGTCCTGTTTGTGGCAATAACCTACCGCGCAAACAATCGAAAATGGCACTTGGTTGCTCATGAATTTCTTTGAGCATAAAATGGTCGTAACCGCCTTTTTCAATAGCGGCTAATTCCATATCTAGTTTGGTAATAAAAGGTGTTTGTTTTTCGTTTCCTAAATTTTTTAAGATTAATTCATCGGGTTTTACAATGGCTATTTCATAGTCATTTACATAAACTACTTCTTTGGTATATTCAATAATTGGAGAAGCATCACTTGCTAAAAAATGTTCACCTTTTCCTATACCAATAACTAGTGGACTTCCTTTTCTTGCAGCAATAATTGTTTCAGGATCATCATCAGCAATTAAAAGAATACAATATGCACCAACCACTCTTTTTAAAGCAATTCTTAACGCTTCTTCTAATGAACAATTATTATTGAGTTTAATGTCTTCTATAAAATTGAGTAAAACCTCAGTGTCAGTATCACTTTTAAAATCGTATCCTTTAGTAATTAATTCTTTTTTTATTTGGGTATAATTCTCAATAATGCCATTGTGGATCATTGCAAATTTGCCAGATTTAGAAAGATGGGGGTGAGCATTTCTATCACTTGGCTCACCATGGGTAGCCCAACGCGTGTGACCAATTCCGATATGTGAGTGCATATCTACACCAATTACACTTTCCTCTAATTCGGCAACTTTACCCTTCTTTTTATAAACTTTTAATTGATGGTTATTCAAAAGCGCAACTCCCGAACTATCATATCCTCTATATTCTAATCGCTTTAACCCTTTTAAAATAATTGGGTATGCTTCTCTTGGTCCGGTATATCCTACAATTCCACACATAATTTAATTTCTTTATGCTGCAAGATTAATTATTTTTAATGAATAATAGCCTGTTTTTCAAGCTACTTAAGTGTAAATGATTCAATAAAATGATATGTTAGAGCTGTTTGACTTTAAGAAAAATTACGATTTAGAAGACGATTGCGTTTTATTGCGACCGATTAAGGCTGATGATGCAGTTATGTTGCATGAATTTGCTATTAATGAACCAGATATTTGGAAATACTCACTAATTCCTGCAAATGGAGTGGATAATATGAATCAATATATTATAACTGCATTAGCAGCAAGAAATGAGCTGATAGAATATCCATTTATTGTTTTCGATAAAAGAAGTAGTGAATATGCAGGAAGTACCCGTTTTTATGATATTCAATTGATTAATCAAACCCTTCAATTAGGGTATACATGGTATGGAAAAAAGTTTCAGGGTTCTGGATTGAATTTGCATTGTAAATATTTGATGCTACAATTTGCTTTTGAACAAATGAATATGGTGAGAGTAGAATTTAGAGCAGATGCTAATAATTTAAAGAGTATTGCTGCAATGAAAAAGATAGGGTGTAAAGAAGAAGGAGTTTTAAGAAGTAACATGAAAAAAGCGGACGGAGGTAGAAGAAGTTCAATTGTATTAAGTATCATAAAAGAAGAATGGCTTGGCGGAGTTCAACAAAATTTAGAAGAACAAATTAAGAAGTATTATCTGTAAAATAAAAAAGTTAAGATGTTAAGAAGCATTCTATTTATAATTTTATTTTTTTTAGTAGTCAATAATTGCATTGCACAATCAACAACTATTTGGATTGTTAGGCACGCAGAAAAAGATACAAGTGCGGCGCAAAAAAGAGATCCTGATTTAACAGAAATTGGTAAGCAAAGGGCAATGGATTTAGCGGCATATTTAAAAGGGCAGGAGCCCGACATGATATTTTCTACTAACACAAAAAGAACCAGACAAACTGCTGTAAATTTTACGGCTAGAGTAAATACTTATGATCCTACACTGCTAAATGAGTTCGGAGTAAGAATTAGAGATTTTCAAATTGGTAAAAAAATATTAATAATTGGGCACTCTAATACTGTATTAGAAACGATTGAATCGCTGGGTGGTAATAAGCCAATTCCAACTTTAACAGATGAAGATTATGATTATATTTTTAAGCTCTCACTTTCCAAAGATGGAAATATAGTAACACAAATGTTTCATTATGGAGCATTACATCATTCGAAATTAAAAGAGTAAAAATTAATTACAATTCTGTTTGTTATTAGCTGAGTTACTTTATTTATTTTTAGAGATAATTGATTTAAAATACTTTTTGCTAATTATAAAGCTCGCATATGAATAAGTTACAATCATACGATTACTATGTATTCTTGTTTTATTTTATTATAGTTACTAGTTATGGCTATTGGGTATACAGCCGCAAAAAGAAAGCAACCGTTTCTGCATCACATGATTATTTTTTGGCTGAAGGTTCTTTAACCTGGTGGGCTATTGGAGCTTCATTAATTGCTTCAAATATTTCAGCTGAGCAATTTATTGGCATGAGTGGCAGTGGTTTTAAAATGGGGTTGGCTACTTCAACTTACGAGTGGATGTCTGCTGCATCTTTAATGGTAGTAGCTATATTTTTTATTCCGGTGTACTTAAAGAATAAAATTTATACAATGCCGCAGTTCCTCAATCAAAGATACAATGGAACAGTGGCAATGATTATGGCTGTGTTTTGGCTATTACTCTATGTTGTTGTAAACCTAACTTCTATTTTATATTTAGGTGCATTGGCCATCAATAGTATTTCTGGAATTAAC
>JBKJQV010000322.1:0-9526 GCA_046593815.1 Sediminibacterium sp.
CCACTATCAACCGAATTAAATGTAACCGCATCCTTAGGTATAGATTTTCCGGATGAGATTTTATTGATACTGATTACCGCAATTACTATTGCAAAAATGATTCATCAACCGGTATTATTTCGTTCCGTTTTTTTATCGCCAATAATTGTAATAATCACAGCTCATATTCTTTGGATTATCATCAGCGCTTACTTCTCTACAGAACCTTTACTTTCTTTAAAATACTTATTAGCAAAAATCTGGTACATAGTTCCATTTGTTTTTCTTAGCCCAATACTAATCAACCAACAAAGTGATTGGGAAAAATTGGCACTCTGTTTATGCATACCAATGCTAATAGTGATTGTACAAGCATTGATTCGATTTAGTTTTTATAGATTTGAATTTGCCTTCATCAAAAAAACAATGGCTCCTTTTTTTAGAAATCATGTAAACTACTCTTCTATGTTGGTATGCTTTTTACCAATCGGATGGGCAATTTGGAAATACACACCCAATAATTCATCAATTAAAAAAGCAACTCTTTATTTTTTATTAATAGCTATGATAGGATTAATATTTGCTTACTCAAGAGGAGCTTGGTTAGCTTTAATAGTTGGACTCATATCTATATACATCTTTAAAAAAAAGAGAATAGCTCATGTGATAACGATTTCACTTGTATCGGTTACTATTTTGATTGTTGCTTTAATAAATAATAATAACTACCTCAAATTTGCTCCTGATCATGATCGTACTATTTTTCATTCGAATTTTAGTGACCATTTATCTGCCACTATAACATTGAAAGATATTTCTAATGCTGAACGTTTTCATAGATGGGTTGCAGGAATAAGAATGATTGCCGAAAAGCCTCTTGCTGGTTTTGGTCCTAATAGCTTTTACACTCAATACAAACCATTCACTGTTTCCTCTTTTAAAACATGGGTTAGTAATAATCCAGAACATTCTACAGTACATAATTATTTTTTACTCATTGCAATAGAGCAAGGAGTTTTTGGATTGATTATTTTTTTAGTTTTAATTATTTGGATGCTATTGAAAGTACAACGACTATATCATCAATTTCAAAGTAATTTTTACAGTACCATTTCAATGGTAATTGGTATTATCCTAGTAATGATTACCATCATAAATTGCACGAGTGATATGATAGAGACAGATAAGATTGGAGGAATTTTTTGGTTGTGCGCAGGTACTTTAATTGCGTTGAATAACCAACTCAACATTGAAAGAGAAGCTATAGCATAATAGATCAATCGATAAAAAACTATCCTCTAACCGACAGTGCATCTCTTAAACCATTGCCCAATAAATTAAACGCCAATACCAATAACATAATTGCTATTCCTGGTGCTAAGGCCAACATTGGATTATTGGTGATGATAAAATTATAATTCTCTTTGATCATTAAACCCCAACTTGGCTGTGGTGGCTGCACTCCCACTCCTAAAAAACTCAACCCTGCTTCAATTACTATTGCAGAAGCAAAATTACTAGCGGCAATAACCATCACTGGTCCAAGTATATTTGGTAAAATATGTTTTACAATTGTTCTTGAATGAGAATATCCTAATGCTCTTGTGGCTTCAATATATTCTAACTCACGAACTGCCATTACTTGTCCGCGTACTAATCTGGCAACATTCACCCACATAGTTAAACCAACAGCAATAAATACTTGCCAAAATCCTTTACCTAATGCCAATGTAATTGCAAACACCAGTAATAAAGTAGGTATGCTCCAAATTACGTTTATAAACCACATGATCACTTCATCAATCCATCCTCTAAAATAGCCAGCTACAGAACCCATTAAAATACCAATGGTTAAAGAAATAATCACTGCAATTAAGCCAACACTCAAACTTACCCTAACCCCAATTATTAATCTGCTAGCAATATCTCGTCCAAATTTATCAGTCCCGATATAATAAGTTACTTGTTCTACTGGCTTATTGGAAAGGAGGTTCAAAGGCATTATATGTTTTTCGCTAATTCCATCATCCACCATTTTTTCATATTGAATACTATCTCCTATAACTTTATAAGTTGTAATTGGTATAAAATTATACTGATCATTTTTACCTGCTATTAAACGAGTAAAAAAATTAACTTCGGTTACTTTACTTAGTTTCTTTACCCTTAATAACCCAATTGTAAACCCTGGTTTTTTACTCCCAATTTCGGGTATTATTCTATTTGCATTGGGTGATCCATCAGGTGCTATAAAATAAGCAAAACAAGCAAGCAACAAACTTAATACAATTAGTATCATACCAAAAGCCGCTCCTTTATTGTGGAACAGTTTTGAAATGAATTGTTTATTGTTATTATTATTCAAGTATTTTTTTGAATGAATTAAACTTTTGCAAAAAGTATATGTCCAACTAAAAACTAACTATTATGAAATCCTTTTTACGTTTTTCACTTTCACTGCTTGCGCTTATTCCTTTACTCATTTACGCATTTTTTCCCGATAGTCCCTCATCAGATATTTATAACCCTTTTTAGCTATTTAATCTCTCTTCCTTTCCACTGGTAAGTACCATATTTTCCTAACCAGCCCGCTATAACTGTATACAAGATATGAAATGGTTGCATTAGCGGAAAAAAGAATAAGGAATTGGTTCTTCCAAAAAAATGTGCAACTGGAATCATAAAAATAATTTCAACAATTATTTTTACCATAACTATATATAATATTATTGGATAAATTCCATTTACAAAAATACCTGCTATCAATCCAAAAAAAATAAAGGCATTAAAACAATAAACCAATGCAAGCACCCAAAAAATACTTTTTTCGGAATAACTATCTGCTTTGCTAGCCCATCTAATACGTTGATTAATAAAAGATTTCCAACTTGGCATCGGTGCTGTAGTAACAATCATTTCTGTTGAAAATAAAAAACCTAGTCGCTCAGGAAAACGTTGTTTTATTTTATACATCAACAACATATCATCGCCACTTGCTAAATGATCTATTCCTTTAAACTGATCAACTTCATAAAAAGCAGCTTTATTATAAGCTAAATTTGCACCATTACACATGCTATGGTATCCTGCAGCAACTGCCGCTGCTGTAATTCCTTGTAGACTAATAAAGTCGAGTAACTGAAATAAACCCAACCACGTTTTTGTTAAACTAAACATTACTGGCGCTGCAATAAAAACTGGTTGCTTCTCCTGAATATATTGATCAAAGTTATTTAACCAATTTGGTAATACTACGCAATCGGCATCTGTAGTAATAATCCATTCATATTTACTTTGGGAAACTCCAATTTCTATCGCTCTTTTTTTATAAGAATTGATAGTACCACTAATATATTCAGATAAATTAATTAATCGCAATGAAGGAAAACCAGATTGAATTATTGAAACTATTTTTTCGGTTTGATCAGTTGAATGATCATTTACTACAATTACTTCAAAAAGTTCTGTAGGATAATTTTGCGATTGAATTGATTTTAAACAATTAGCGATAATTAATTCTTCATTTCGCGCAGGAATAATAATGGTAAATTTTGTAGCAGGAGGTTTTATTCTTTTTAAAGGCTCATTTTTTAATTGTAAAAACCAATAGCAATAAACGCCAATTACCATTGAATAAGCGATTGCTAGTAATATAGTTATATAAATAAAAGTTATCGTCATTAACAACAAAGAAAACCATTATTCATTTAAAATAATAATGCAATGTCATTTGCATACTTTTTTTGTAATAATTGATGGCCTGCATCTAGCTCATGTACAGTTATCAAAGCCTCCAACCCTTTTTTAAATTGAATTCCACGTTTGGTTATAATTATTCGGTCATGCTTCCCAAATAGAATATTTATTGGCACTTTATTAGATTCAACTAATTTTTTTACAATCCTTAAATTAGGCCTGAACTGCCTAGCTGTAGTCCATATTTTATATAAATTGGCCCTTTCCACAGGATCATCTAAGTAATAATGTATAAACTTTATAATACTTTTATTCATTAGGTTCAACTTCTCAACAAAGCCCATTAGGTTGAAAATCCATTTAGGATTATTCATAGTATACCTAAAAAGATTATTTCCTAGTTTAGTTTTCGTAACAAACCATTGCCACTTGTTTTGATGTAATCCATCTGGAGCTACTAGTACCATTTTTGATACTCTATGAGGCATAAGTTCAAAAAGTTTCAATGCAACTCTTCCTCCCATACTATAGCCCAATAAAGTAAAATTGTTGTGTTCATCCCTCATTATCTGATTCATTAATTGAATCAGTTCATCTGCTTTAAACAATAAATCTCCATTCCATTCGGTCTTTCCATGAAATGGCATATCAATAGCAATTAGCGTAAATTGTTCCGCTAAGTAGGGTTCTAGTATTTCAAATCGCTCACCCTCTTCTCCATATCCATGAAAGCTAAATACCCAGTTAGTACCATTCCCAAATTGTTTGTAGTGAAATTTTGAGCTGTCTTGTATTATAAAATGACTATCCATAAACAATTACACTAAATTTTACCAAAATATTCTTGGTAGTGTCAAAGAAACGAACTTATTTTGAAATTAGTTGCATAACTAACTATATGTCAAACAACCATTTTAGACGGGGCGAATTATACAGTGTAATTAATGGCATGGCTTCAACAGCTGTTGCAAGAAGATTACAAAAGAACTTTCGCAATGCAGGTTTAGAAATTACCATTGAACAATGGAGCGTTTTATACCACTTATGGAAAGAAGACAAACTGAGTCAGCAGGAACTTTGCATCCGCACATTTCGCGATAAACCAAGTATCACTCGATTAATTGATAATTTAGAAAAACAGCACCTGGTTAAAAGAATTGCATCACCAACCGATAGAAGAATTAACCTAGTTGAATTAACCGATGATGCTTTAGAATTACAGCATATTACCATCGATTTAGCTAACCAAACAATGGCTGAAGCACTCGTGGGGGTTGATAAACATGAGATTGAAATTGTAAAATCAGTTTTTCAAAAAGTATACGACAATTTAACTTCTGGAGTATTGGAAGTATAACAAATCTAATAACATAATCTTTTAAATAACAAACGCTAAATCAATTATCATGGAAGCCACAAAAAAAGCAACAGCCTTACAAGGCGGCGAGTGGATTATTAAAGAAAGCAATCCATTTGAAACCTTCATACCAGAAGATTTTAATGAAGAACAAATAATGGTAATGGACATGTGCGATCAGTTTTTACAAACCGAAATAGTACCTATTATAGATCGTATTGATAAAATGGAACTCGGTTTAATGCCTTCATTAATGCAAAAAGCTGGTGAACAAGGATTATTATCTACTTCTTTCCCCGAAGCCTACGGCGGATTAGGAAAAGATTTTATTACATCAACCATTGTAAACCAAGGTCTAGGTGGTGGATATTCTTTTTCAGTTGCTGTTGCAGCCCATACTGGTATTGGTTCTTTACCCATTTTATACTTTGGAACTGAAGCCCAAAAATTAAAATATATACCAAAATTGGCTAGTGGCGAATGGAAGGGAGCTTATGGTTTAACTGAACCCAATAGCGGAAGTGATGCATTAGGCGCAAAAACTACCGCAACATTAAGTGCAGATGGGAAACATTATTTACTAAATGGACAAAAATGCTGGATAACTAACGGAGGTTTTGCTGATGTGTATACTGTTTTTGCAAAAATTGATGGTGATAAATTCACTGGATTTATAGTTGAAAGAGGAACAGAAGGATTTACGCAAGGCCCCGAAGAACACAAAATGGGTATTAAAGGATCATCTACTGTTCAATTATATTTTCAAGATTGTAAAGTACCTGTAGAAAATGTACTTGGCGAAATTGGAAAGGGTCATATCATCGCATTTAATATTTTAAATATTGGTCGTTTAAAATTATGTGCTGCTACTTTAGGTGGTGCAAAAAAAGCTACAGATACTTCTATTCAATACGCAATTACACGCGAACAATTTAATATGTCTATTTCTAAGTTTGGTGCTATTAAGCATAAAATGGCTGAAATGGCTATTCGCATGTGGGTTTGCGAAAGTGCATTATATCGTTCTGCAAAATGGGTCGACGATAAAGAGCACGAATTAGCAGCAAGTGGAAAATCATTTGCTGAATCTTTATTAGGTGCAGCTGAAGAATACGCAATTGAGTGCGCAATGTTAAAAGTTTTTGGAAGTGAAGTGCTAGATTTTGTAGTAGATGAAGGTGTTCAAATTCATGGTGGCAACGGATTTAGCGATGAGTATCTAATATCTAAAGCATACCGTGATAGCAGAATCAATCGCATTTATGAAGGTACCAATGAAATTAATCGTTTATTAACGGTTGATATGATGCTTAAACGTGCAATGAAAGGAAAGTTAGATTTAATGGGACCAGCAATGGCTGTTCAAAAAGAACTAATGAGCATCCCAGATTTTGGAGGTGAAGAAGAAGGAACTTATGCAAAAGAAATAAAAGCTATAGCCAACTTTAAAAAAGCTATTTTAATGGTTGCAGGTGCAGCAGTACAAAAACTAATGATGCAATTGGATAAAGAGCAAGAAATATTAATGAACATAGCTGATATGGCGATTGAAGTATTTCATACAGAAAGTGCATTACTACGTGTAATGAAATTAGCCAATAGCAAAGGAGATGCTGCTGTGAGTATACAAGCAGATATGATGAAAACTTATTTATACGATGCAGCAGACCGCATTAATAAAGCTGGTAAAGACGCATTAAATAGTTTTGCCGATGGAGATGAACTTCGCATGATGCATATTGGATTGAAACGTTTTACTAAAGTAGAACCATTTAATACCAAAGATGCTCGTAGAAGAATCGCAGCTAAATTAATTGAAGATAATGGATACAAGTTTTAAAATTTAATTACTCTCTAAAGTTCAACCTCTCCGCCTAGGCGGAGAGGTTTTTTTATTGTTTGGTATTTATTCATTGAATAACTTCAAACTATGAAAAAAATCATATTGATCCTTGCTATTGCTTTTTCAACATCAGCTTCAGCACAATTTAATTCTCCAATTAGCTATAGATATGGAAGAACTACAGGCAAACTACCTGCATTGTCGTACGGACTGGGTGAGGACCGATTAGGTGGTGCAAAACTGGGATACATTGATACCAATGTACTTTTAAAAGTAATCGACTCTACTAAAGAAATGTACATTATACAATTATCAAAATGGCATACCGCTTATTTAGAAAAATCATTTCTGAAACCCGATAGTTCTTCCCCCCTAAAAAAACCATTTTATTTAACAGGTTCATTTATTGCAAAAGGCGATTCGCTATTTGATTATGTGAATATTAATTTAGAAGAAAAATTACCCTATAAAACATGGATGGAGATTAGTCCGGCTAAAATTATGATCGATGTTTATGGTGTTCAAAGCAACACTAATTGGGTTACACAATTAAGCTCACTAAAAGAGGTAAAAAATGTTTATTACCAACAAGTAGAAGATGATATTTTTAGAGTTACTATTGAATTAAAACATCAACAACACTGGGGTTATAGTGTTGGATACAAAGGGAAATCATTAAGTGTGCGTATCAAACGCCAACCTACAATGTTAGATATTAAAAAATTGACTATTGCAATAGATGCAGGTCATGGTGGAAATAATGCCGGAGCTGGTGGAGTTAAACTAAATACTTCAGAAAAAGAACAAACATTATTATTTGCAAAAGCTTTAGAAAAATCATTGAAAATGTTGGGAGTAAAAAATATCATTATGACTAGAAATAATGATACCAGTTTTGATAATAAAGATCGAATACTTTATTTGCAAGAAAAGAATCCTGATTTAGTAATTTCTCTTCACTTAAATTCAAGTTCAAAAGCGGAAATAAAAGGAGTGAGTACATATTATAGACATATTGGATTTAGACCGCTTTCTACTTCTATATTAAGCAGAATGCTTGAATTAAAATTAGATGAATTCGGAAATATTGGTCATTTTAACTTCGCTCTCAATGCGCCAACCGATTTTCCTAACTGTTTAGTTGAAATAGCATTCCTAAGTAATGAAGCAGATGAAAAAAGAATTATAACCCCGCTATTTAAAAAACAAGTAGCGGCTAAGGTTCAAGCGGGTATTATGGATTGGCTTAAAGGGATTAAAACACCATAAACTAAATAAAATAGAAGTAATCTAAAAAAATATTGTTTTTTGGATTTTACAAATATTTTTTCTAAATTACTCTACCCTTTAGATAGGAATCCAAGAAAAACCAATTATTTAATTTAAAATCCAAAAAAATGAAACAGTTATTAACCGTTTTATTTTGCACGCTAACAATTATTAGCTTTGCAAAACCAACAGAACAGAACAGAACAGTTGATCTCAAAAAGAACACAACAACACTTCAAGCATTTTCATACCATTTAACAAAAACACCTAAAGATAGTTTCAACTTTGATACTAATAGGTGCACACAAACTAGCCACTTTTATAGCACTTGTCCTGATGGATCAGTAATTGATATTGGATATTTTACAATTGCTTATGATTGTGCTACAGGTGGACAGGTTACCACTTCTTGGAATGCATCAGGGGAAACCTGTCCATTCGGCAATCCATAAATTCTATCTAATCTTGGATTCCTACTTAAGGTTTTTTTACTAATAAAATCCGGAAAATGAAAATAATATATACACTAATAATAGTTTTAAATTCAATACACAGCTTTAGTCAAGATGAAGTTTTATTTGTGAAATATGAAAAACTAATAAATCAAAATTCTAAAGAAACTCAACTTTGTTGGATAAACGATTCATTTATACTATCACAAAAAAGGTCTTATGCAGGTGAAATTAAAAAACTATTTGTCGTAGACGAAGGAATTTGGACTTCAGATACAATCAAGTACAAACAATATTTTGAAGATAGCAAAAAAGGCAAATTAGAATCAATAAATCATATAAATGAAAGAGCACCAATTAACAAAAGGTACATCAATTCAAACATTATAAACAGATATCAAACTTTAGGGCAAATCACGGAAACAAAATACATAGTTATAGACACATTGAAGCCAATGGATAATTGGCAAATTCATGAAGACACAATACATTTACTTGGATTAGTTTGCCAAAAAGCAACATTTCTTCTAAATTATATACCCTATGAAGCTTATTTTTGTGCTAGATATCCCTATTCAGTAGGCCCAAACAATTTTCGAGGACTGCCTGGTATTATATTGAAAGTAACTAATACGAATACAAAAGATGGCTATCTGGCAACAGAAATTGAATACCCATACCAAAAACAAATTCCTAAATTATTTGAAAACGGTAAAGTAATATCTCAAAAAGAATTCTTATCTCTAATAGAAATAGAAAATAATACAACAATAGAGAATTTGAACAAAATCAAAAGTTCTTTAGAAAAGAAAAATTAGTACTATGAGAATAGTTCTAATCTGTATATTGATTTGTATTTTAGAGGGGAGCAGTGCACAAATATGTACATTAACTGGGTATGTGAAGTCAGAGGATAATCGTCCCATAGAA
>JBKJQV010000327.1:0-5235 GCA_046593815.1 Sediminibacterium sp.
CCAATGATGATGGAATTACTGCTCCAGGCATTAAAGCCCTAACCGAAGCAGTAAAAGGTTTAGGTAAGATTGTTGTTGTTGCGCCAGATAAACCTCAGAGTGGAATGGGGCATGCAATTACAATTGGAGAGCCATTACGCTTGCATAAAGTTCACCCAATTGTTGAAGGTGTAGAAAGTTGGAGTTGCAGCGGCACACCAGTGGATTGTGTAAAATTATCAGTCGATAAAGTATTGCACCGCAAACCAGATATTTGTTTAAGTGGTGTAAATCATGGTGCTAATAATTCTATTAATGTAATTTATTCGGGTACGATGTCGGCCGCTTTAGAAGCAGCTATTGAAAGTATTCCGAGTATTGGTTTTAGTTTATTGGACTTTAGCATTGAAGCAGATTTTACTGCAGCTAAAAAATATGTGCGTATTCTTGTTGAACATGTTTTAAAATCAAAATCACTCGACAAACATTTATGTTTAAATGTAAATATCCCAAAGGGACCAGAGAGTGTTATCAAAGGAATAAAAATTTGTCACCAAGCATATGCTAAATATGAAGAAAAGTTCGACGAACGCAAAGACCCACATGGCAGAAAATATTTTTGGCTAACCGGAGAATTTGTAAATTTTGATAAGAGCAAAGAGAGCGATGTATATGCGTTGAAAAATAATTATGTAAGTGTAGTTCCAGTTCAATTCGATTTAACCAATTATGAATTGAAAAAGAAATTAGAAAAAAATTGGAAATTGTAATGCTTAAAAAAGACGATTTAAAGCTGGGATTGATATTGGGGTTATTAGCCCCAATTGTAGGATTATTTGGCTATTACTTCTGGAAGTTCCGTTTGTTTTCTGTAAATGAATTCTTACAAGTATTGAATATGCAGAAATCATTACTTAGCGGAATTATTAGCGTATCATTAATGGCCAATGCCATCATATTTACCATTTTTGTGAACCAGCAAAAAGACAAAACCGCAAAAGGCATTTTTATAGCCACTTGCGGTTATGCATTGATTACACTGGGTTTTAAATGGTTTGGATAGATTTATTGCGGCTCATATTTATTGGGATCCAACTTTAAATCATCGGCAATAACAAAAGTTATAGATTGCTTTACTCTTGAAGTAACGGCTTTTCCATTTTGCATTGCTGGTACCCATTTTGGTCCTTTAGCAATCATTCTCAAAGCTTCTTCAGATGTTCCATACCCTGGGTTTGTTGCGATCTTTAAATCTGCTAATGTTCCATTTAATTTAACCATGAAATCTATAGTTGCAACATATTTACCAGCAGGAGCACCTTTTTCAACTGGAATATCTCTGTTTAAATTACTTTGTAAATATTTTTGCCAAGCATCTTTGCCACCTGGGAATGATGCAGGTTCTTGGGTAACAGTAAATACTTTATCTGAATCTGCTTCTTTATTCAACGGCATACCTTTAACTACTATTGATGAATCACTTAATTTATACCCTTTAACACTTAATAATTTCTTTGTTGTTATCTCAACTATTCCGTCTTTTGCAGCGCTACCATAAATCTTAGCAGCATTCTCACCTTTAATCACATTCATACTAACAATGTTATTAGGAGAAATAGTATTTATGGCAGCTTGGGGAATTATTTTACCATCAACTATATACAAGGTATTTGTTTTGATAGTATCATCAGTTCTTTTTCGGACAATTATTGAAGTCGGAGTTCTTATTATTTCAGATTGATTTTCCTTCATAGTAGTAACTTCAATCACTCCATTTTTCCCCTCTTCTCCATATAAAGCAATAGCAGATTGCCCTTTCAATACATTTACATTTTGAATAAGATTAGTATTTATTTCATTAAGAATATTCTTACTTACTTTTTCTCCATTCAGAATATAAATAGCATTATCAGCTCCTGCTAAACCAAATCTTGCCATTTTTTTTCCAGAAAAATCAGCTTTATTTGAAAATATATTTTCTCTTGAAAAGCTATTAGATCCTGAAAAACTACTAGTTCCATTAGGAGAAATGATGGTTACTTTTTTATCGCCAGGAACTACATAAACTGAATCACTGTTTAAAATAATTGTGTCTTTGATTTTAGTAATATTTTCTTTTGAAAATAAATATTGTTGAATACCATTCAAAATAGAAGCTGCAAGGTCTTTCTGAAAACCAGTTTCTTTAATAGTATTAAAATCTTTGGTATTAGTTAAATAACCAGCTTCTATTAAAACACTAGGGGAAGTTGAATTTTTCAACACATAAATACCTGCTTTTCGCGTTTTAATTCCATTAAAAGGAATGTCTAGTTGATTAATTTTATTGGCAATTGAATTAGCCAATAAATAATTACTTTCTTTTATTGTTGAATTCGGATAGATGTAAATTTCAGTCCCACTTGTAGGGTTTTCCTTATTAGGTTTGCCAGTCTGTTTAACAGGTGAAGCAGCATTATAATGCAACGACACAAATAGATCCGCTTTTTGCTGATTGGCAAAATTGCTTACATCAACTACAGATTGATAAACATCATTTTCTCTGGTTAATACAATATTTATTTGATCATTTGTATTAATTGCTTTTATTGCTTTTGCAAGCGATAAAGTTAATTCGGCTTCGGTAGTTTTGCGATCTACAGCTAAAGCGCCTTTATCTGTCCCACCATGTCCCGCATTAATTACTATTGTATATGATTGTTTTAAAGCGATTTCTTTTAACTGAATTTTTCCTGTGTATTTTTCTTTTTGCGCTTTAACTGCATTTGCAAAATTTTCAATTAAGGTACCCATTGAAATGGGTTTTGCATTTTCTTTATTTCTAAATGCAAATAGCACAACTACTATTGCTAATAAAGGTAAAATAATGAGTCTGCGCATATAACTGTATTTGGGTGTTGAATTATTTTTCATCATTTGAATTCTTCTTTTAATGGGTGAGAAAAAGAAAGGATTGGCCAATAAATATTGTTTTTGTGGGTAAACTGAAGCTAACAACATTTCCGCCAATGAAGCAGCATCGCCATTTTTAATAGTATGCTGATCGGCAATAAACTCGTGAATCATGTCCATCTCTTTTTTAATTAACCAGAAAAACGGGTTAAACCAACCAACTATCAATACCAGTTGAATCAATATTTTATCTATTGAATGTTTTTGTTTTACATGAGTAAGCTCATGTTGTAAAATTTGTTTTCCTGATTCACTTTTTAAATCAATAGCATCATTCCAAAAAATATAACTGAAAAAAGAAAATGGAGTGCCATTAGCATTTGTTAAAATAACAAATACATCTCCTAGAGATTTACAAGCATTATTTTTTAATAACCGATAAATACGTAGTAATGCAGTAATCATTCCAATTAACAAAACCAAAGAAACGGAAATATAAACGACAGTTAATAAGGCCTGCCAATTAAGATTGTACCAATTAGATTGTAAGTTGATATCTATTTCTGTATTATTATTGGCAACAGTAGAAAGTAAATAATACATGGTTGAATCGGCTTCAACAGGCTGCTGCCATTGAATTTTAATCAAAGGTACTATCCAAGAAAATACCGCAATGGCCATTAAATAAAAACGGTTGTACTGATGAAATTTTTTATCACGCAATACCAACCAATAGTACCCCATCATAATGGCGCTGCACAATATCACTTGAAAGCAATAATATAATGTAGTTAACATGGGAATTATTTTTTAGATTTTTTAATTTCTTGCAAAAGCATTTCCAATTCCTTTATACTGATGTCTTTTTGTTTTACCATAAATGAAACAGCATCCGAAAAAGAACCTTCGAAATATCCATCTACCAAAGTACGAATGGTGCTTGATGAATAATCTTCTTTAGATACCATTGGAAAATATTCGTGCACCCTACCAATTTGCTTGATGCCCACAAATCCTTTATCAACTAAAATTTTTACAATTGTAGCAACCGTGTTATTGTGTGGCTTCGGTTCGGGCTGTGCATCTATAATATCTTTTAAAAAAGCTTTCTCTAAACTCCAGATGCTATGCATGATCTGTTCTTCTGCTTTAGTGAGTGGTTTCATGGTGTAATTATTTTACAAAGTAAATGTACAAACTAATTTTTTAGTTTAACAACTATTTTTTTAGTTATTAACTTTTCTTAAGGCATTTTATTAAGAAATGTATTCATTTTAGGTACCGAAATCGGTTGTAAATTGCAATAAATAAACTCTCCTTAAGGATCTATGAGATATTATATAATAGCTGGGGAAGCGAGTGGAGACCTACATGGCTGCAACCTCATTAAACAGTTAAAGCAGGAAGATCAGCAAGCAACAATTCAATGCTGGGGAGGCGATTTAATGCAAGAAGCTGGCGCTACTTTGGTAAAACACTACCGCAATTTGGCTTTTATGGGCTTTGCAGAAGTGGTAAAAAATTTACCAACCATTTTTGCCAACCTAAAATTTTGTAAAGAAGATATTATTCAATTTAATCCAGATGTACTTATTCTAATAGATTACCCAGGCTTTAATCTCCGCATAGCCGAATGGGCAAAAAAGAAAGAAATTAAAGTAGTTTATTATATTTCCCCACAAGTTTGGGCTTGGAAGGCAAATAGGGTTAAGAAAATGAAAGTTTCTATCGACCTTATGTTATGCATTCTGCCCTTTGAAACAGCATATTACCAAAAAAACTGGGACTGGAAAGTAGAATATGTTGGTCACCCTTTAATTGAAGTAGTCAACAATTTTATCAGTAAGAATAGAACAAATAATGAAGAAAATAATGAAAAAGTTATTGCCTTGTTACCTGGTAGTAGAAAACAAGAAATTGCAAAGAAACTACCAATCATGTTAAGTGTTACCAGTCATTTCCCTAATGAACAATTTGTAGTTGCAAAAGCACCGGGACAAGAAGATTCATTTTACGAACCATTTTTTCAGGGCTACCCAAATGTTAGCGTAGTTAAAAATAGCACTTACGATCTATTGCTGAAATCCAAAGCAGCATTGGTTACTAGCGGAACAGCAACTTTAGAAACTGCATTATTTGCTATACCCGAAATTGTTTGCTACAAAGGAAGCAATATGAGTTACCAGATTATAAAGCGGCTAATTAAAATCAACTATATTTCGTTAGTAAATTTGATAATGGATAAATTAGTAGTGAAAGAATTAATTCAAGATGAATTAAACACCATCAACTTAAAAACTGAATTAACAGATTTGTTGTACAACAAGCAAAGGCAGGAACAACTTACTAAAGATTATCAAGCAT
>JBKJQV010000235.1:0-3306 GCA_046593815.1 Sediminibacterium sp.
GTGAAAGATTGGTATAGGTAGCAGTGCGTTGTGTTCCTGCTTGAATCCAATCTTTATCGTATCCTTCTAGTTGATAAGCATATTGGTTTGAAGTAGCATCTGCAAAATGTAGCGCTACATACTGAAAACTGATTCTGTTTTCATTGTAACTCAAATTTATTTTTTTCCTTCCTTCTGTAAATACCAACGTGTCGATTGATTCACCAGCAGGACGAAATCCAACCGATTCGATATATACAAGGGGAAGTGTTTTTGTTTCATCTAATTTTAATGGATCAAAAGCAAGAATTCCATTTCTTGCTTGTAAATGAAATATCCCGTTTCTATCTAGAAAATTATTGCTGGTATAATCATTGCTCACAGGTCTTGCCGCTGTAAAATTGGTAATGCTAAAATTAACAGGATTTATACGCGACATGCCTTTTGATGTTGCTCCCCATATATTTCCAGCCGCAGCTTCTTTAATACCTAATGCAGAATTATAAATCAACCCTTCTTTTTCTGCAAACCTTTTTAGCTCTCCAGTTTGTTTATTCAACAAATAAACGCCTGAAACGTAGGTTGCTACCCAGAATCTTTTGTGGCTATCTTCGAACATAGAAGTGATGGCAAAAAATCCCTCTTTGTAATTAAGGTACGACTTGAATTTCCCTGTCTTAGAATTACAACTATTTACCCCTCCATTGCCGGTACCAATCCAAATCATTTCTTCTTTGTCTATAAAAATGCTAAGTGCTGAATTATCGTCTAAGGAATCTTTTACTTGTCTGATGCTATTGTTTATTACAAAGGGATAACGTGTGAACTTCTTTGTTTGGGGACTATAACTATTTAGGCCTTGATTGGTGCATACCCATACAATACCAGATTTGTCAACCGCTGATGTAAACACATAATCAGTGACTATTGTATTACTGTCATTAGGTATATTTTTAAATTTATTAACTACTCCTGATTTAGGATCATATTGTATAAGACCATTTTGCTTTGCAGCAATCCATAAGTCTCCATCTTTACTTTTGGTAACATTTAATATTGTTTTATACAGTTGCTTTTCTTTCAAATCGATATTTTCAAAACTGTTTTTTAGCGTGTTCCAAGCTACCAAACTACTTGTATCGGCTAAAAAACAAATGCTATCACCTTGTGTTCCAACAACATTAAATTGTGTAGGCATTTCTTTATTTCCAATAGCTTTAGGAAATGGATTAATAGGTGTTGGACTAAACTGTGTTTTTTGTCGGTTTAGCCATGCAATACCATTATTGGGCATGTTTAACCAAAGTGTTCCTGAACGGTCAAAAAATATTTTATCAATGTTTCTATATGCTGGCAAACTACCCAAGCCTTCTTTCGTTTTATATGGATATAAAATAGCTTTTTTTATATCGAGGAAAAACAGCCCACTATTAATACCTGCTAACCAAATATTTCCATCTTTATCTGAAGTAATTTTTTCTGTATGATTAGTTGCTTCTGGATAAAAAACAGGATAATGAGTAAAGACACCTGTTTGCCTATTATACAAGGAAACTCCTTTATCGGTAGATAGCCAAACTCTTTTAAGTGAATCAATAATAATGTGAAAACAAATACTGGGTAATTCCGTAGGATCTTTACTACCGGGTGTTGAAATTTTATAGGTTTTGGTTTTTGTATTAAATAGAATCAGCTTACGATCAATTTTAGGTTCTGGTACAATGAGAGAAAACTTACCAATATTTATCCATAGCAGATCTTTATCTATTGGGTCGGGTACAACAGACGATAAATATTGTTTGCCTGTGGGATCTGGCAAAACAAAATATGGTTTGAATAATTTTGTGGTGGGTTCAAAATAACTAAGCAATGAATCTGTTATTAGCCAGGTTTTGCCAGAAGCGTCTATACCAATATCTGAATATATAAAAGAAGGGATAAAATGATTGCCTTTTGCAAGGTCATTAAAAGCTTCTAATTTATTACTTGCTAAATCAAAACTATATATTGTTGTCTTATTTTTTCTTTCGGTTTCAGAACAAATCATCCAAATGCAGTTGCTTTGTTTGTCTTCCTTCCATACTTGTGGTGCAATCTTTTTAAAAACGGCAGCCTCTTCTTTGTTAAATGGTACTTTTATAAATTGGTCTTTGGTCCGATCATAAAAATAAATTCCTTCGAAATAAACATAGACCCATAATTTACCATTACTATCCTCAAATATAATATTGATTTGTGCAGGGTTAATTGGCAGACCATCTTGGTTCAATAACTGGTATGGTTTAAGCCGATATCCATCATAGCGAACTAAGCCACTATAAGTGCCAAACCACAAATAGCCATATTTATCTTCTAAAGAAGAAATAATAGTTTCTTGAGGCAGCCCATCGTCAACAGTAATAGTGTTAAAATAAGGTTGCTTATACTGGGCATGCAAACCAGTAGAACAACAAATAAGAACAGCGAGGATCAATTTCTTCATAGCAATTTTTGTGACTACGCCCAATGAAGTAATACTATTTTATTACTTATTTATTTTTGGCATCTTTAAATATACAAATATTGTATTAGATACAAAAATGAATACCCCGTTTGACTTTTTACATATACAAAAACCTTAAAAGCATTTATTGGTGGTTTTTTAATCCTTTTATTACAAACTTATTTTTAAACTTACCGTTGGTTGTACTTTAGAAACAAATGAGTTTTGTTGTAGTAATAAAATATTTTGATTATTAAAACTAATTGTAGCTGCCTTTCTTGCATTTTTTGATGAACTTATAAAAAATGGAATACTACCAAATATGGCTCCAATTCCAGCTATGCCTAAAACTGCTGATGTAGGAACTATATCAAAATTTGGCGAGCCTAAAGTACCATAGCTTGTGGTATGCTTGCTTCCTAATATTAAACCTATTGTTGTCATTGCAACACCTCCTCCAAGAAAAACCCATCCTGCCGTATACTGATTTTTACTCTTCTTAAAATAATAATCTTTTGAGGGTGTCGGAGTTTGACTAAATGATTTTAAAACAAACAATAAAATTGTAAGGGTGTAAATAATCTTTTTCATAAAAATATTTTTTTATAATGATTTTTTTAATGACTATAAGTTTCTTTATATTCTTTTGTAATGCCACTGTAGGAATCGGTATATTTAATAACAAGTAGGGTTGTTGTCAGCGTCTCTATATTTAGAGTCTGATTCTGCCCGCCAATAGTAGCAACTAATTCGGTTTCGTTTTGTGAAAAAGACCATGTACCAGTCAATTGGACCTGAGGATTACTTGAATTACACTTTGTTGGCCCTTCATTAAGCTCAAAAGT
>JBKJQV010000194.1:0-16851 GCA_046593815.1 Sediminibacterium sp.
TCTGGATGGAGTTGTTAATTATTGGAATAAAGCAGCTGAAAGTATTTATGGCTGGGCAGTGGAAGAAGCAATAGGGAAAAATATAGAGTATCTAACATCTACTGAAGTCAGTGACGAACAAATTATGGCTCTAAAGGAAAGTATTAAAAAAGGTCAATCATTTTATGGAGAATTTAAGGTGAGAAAAAAAGATGGAACTTATTTTCCTGCTTATGTTACCAATTCTCCAATTTACGATGAAAATAATAGATTATCAGGTATTATTGGCATTTCTTCAGACATTACACTAGAAGTTAAAAACGAGGAGTTGCTAAAGCAGTATACATTTGAACTTGAGCGCTCTAACGAAGAATTAGAGCAATTTGCTTTTGTTGCATCACATGATTTACAGGAGCCGCTGCGAATGATTTCCAGCTTTATGGACCTATTGCAAAGAAAATACGGAGCTCTATTAGACGAAAAAGGTCATCAGTATATACAATTCGCTACAGATGGTGCAAAAAGGATGAAGCAGATTATTCTTGATCTATTGGACTATTCAAGAGCAAGTAGACTAACAGATGGGAAAGAAGCAATAAATATGAATGAAGTGCTTTCTGAATTTATGCATTTAAGGAGAAAGATAATTTCAGAAAAAAATGCTACTATTATATACGGTGATCTGCCAACACTAAACACTTATAAAGCAGCTATCACCCAAATAATTCATTGTTTGTTGGACAATGCACTCAAATACTGTTTAGATGTTACACCACCAATAGTAGAGATTAATGCTGTAGAAAATGAAACAGCATGGGAATTTTCTGTTAAGGACAATGGGATTGGGATAGATCCTCAATTTTATGAAAAAATCTTTATCATTTTCCAAAGGTTGCACAACAAAGATGAATATGATGGAACAGGAATAGGACTTTCTGTTGCTAAAAGACATGTTGAATTTTTAGGAGGAAGAATTTGGCTGGAATCTAAACCAAATGAAGGAACAATATTTTATTTTACAATTCCAAAAATTGAATAATATGACTAATAAAAAAACGAACCTATCCAACATCTTATTAGTAGAAGACAATGAAGGGGATATTTTACTCACATTAGAAGCTTTTGAAGAATGTAAAGTAAAAACTGAAATTAATATTGCTAAAAACGGTAAAGAGGCGCTTGATTTTTTGTTTAAGCGAGGTGCATTTAAAGATGCAAAAAAGCCTGATCTTATTTTATTAGACATCAACCTTCCCATATTCAATGGCCATGAAGTTTTGAAGCAGATTAAATCTGATTCGGAACTTAAAAAAATTCCGGTAATTATGCTAACCACTTCTTCCAATCAAAAAGATGTAGCTGATGCTTATGAAAACCATTGCAACAGTTATGTAAAAAAACCACTCAATATAACTGAGTTTCTAAGTGCTGTATTAAAAATAGAAGAATTTTGGTTGCAACTAACAACACTATCAAATTAAGATTATGAAGCGTATAAAAGAATATGCTGAACAGTTAACGGTACTTGTTATTGAAGACAATCAAGGCGATTTTGTTTTAGTGGAGGATTATTTAGAAGAGAATTTCGAAAAAATTGATATTATACATTTTACCGATTATACGAATGCTATCGATTATTTAAATAAATTTAAAGATGATATCTCTATCATTTTATTAGATTTAAACTTGCCCGATTTAAGGGGCATCGAATTAATAAATAGCATTTTAGCTCATGACTTTGGAATACCAATCATTATTCTAACTGGATATTCGGATTTGGAAATGGCCCAAAAAAGCCTTCAAATAGGAATTTATGATTATTTGGTAAAAGATGAAATAAATCCGATTATACTTCATAAAACAATCATTTTCGCATTAAACAGAAGTGGTTTTATTAATTTAATTGAGGATGAAAAGCTTAATTATGAAAATCTTTTCAACTTTAATCCTCAACCTACTTGGCTTTTAGATGCTGAATCTTTAAAAATACTCAACGCAAATAATTCAGCGCAAAAAAAGTATGGCTACTCTTTAGATGATTTTCAAAAAATGATATTTACTCAATTGCATCCCAAAGAAGAAGAAGAACTGATAAAGCATCAATTGATTTCTAATGAAGATGAATTAAATAGAAATCACTTTACGCATCTTATAAGTACAGGGGAAAAAATTAGTGTTAATATATATTTCAGGGAAATTAAACGAATTTCAAATAATGCAATAATTATACAATCAAATGATATAACAGAAACTTTAAAGCATATCAACACAATTGAAATTCAAAATGAAAAATTAAAAAATATTGCATGGACTCAATCTCATGTTGTGCGCGCACCACTTGCTAGAATATTAGGAATTATGAATTTGATTGAAACTAACTCAGATAACCATGATGAAATGTTGCTTTGGTTGAAACAATTAAGAATTTCAACCAACGAAATGGACGAAATTGTTAAAAAAATTGTTACAGAAACTCGTAAAATTGAATGATAATCCTTTCAATCTGTGGATCATATAACTATTAAACGGACATCTACAATATATATAATCAGTATTTTATCATCTTTACTACGAACTTCTGAGTAAATTATCTCTAGGGTGATTGTGTAAAATCTCAGAAACAACAAAATGAAACGTTCTCCATATTTTGTTTTTCTATCCATTGCAATTATTGTTTTCATTTTAGTTACATTACCTATTCTCCATTTGAACATACTGGTAAGCACAGTAATACTAATGCTTGTATTTCTAATAACTATAATTTATATAGAAAACAAAGCAAGAAAAATAGCTGTTCTTGAATTATCTATCAAAACTGAATGGCTCAATAAGATCATGATCAGCTTAGCCGACGGCCTAATTGTAACTGATTCCAATGGAGTCATAACAATGATTAATCAAACAGCCTTATCCATTACAGGTTGGAAACAGCAAGAAGCAATAGGTAACCACATTGAAAATGTTTTTGAAATTAATAATGACAAAACAGGAATTAAATTACTAAATCCTGCAGTTGAAGCTATTAAGCGAAATAAAATCATACCGCTGGCAAACCACACTTTTCTTAAACAAAAAAATGGGGACAAAATATTTATTGATGATTCTGCTGCACCTATATGCAATGAAAATGGGGACGTGATAGGTTCTGTATTAATTTTTAGTGATACATCTGATAAAAAAAGGGCGGATGATGTAATTGTAAAATTGAATCATTCGATTGAAAAAAATGAAAAGCGATTTCTAACTACCCTCGACGGAATGATGGAGGGTATTCAAATTATCAACTTTAATTGGCAATATTTATATGTAAATGACGCAATTGTTACCCAAGGTATATATACAAAGAAGGAATTGTTAGGACATACAATGATGGAAAAATTTCCAGGAATTGAACATACTGAACTATTTAAGGTTCTTGAACGATGTATGCGGGAGCGAATTTCTGATCATATTGAAACTGAATTCAATTTTCCCGATTCATTATCAGGATGGTTTCAAATGAATATAATGCCTGTGCTCGAAGGGCTTTTTATTTTAACCATTGATATTAGCGAACGCAAAAAAGCAGAAGTACAATTACGTGAAAGTGAGCTATTTAGTTCTGCAGTGCTTTCCTCACTTAAATCTCATATTGCGGTAATTAATGCGGATGGCAAGATTGTAACGGTTAACAAAGCTTGGGATGATTTTGCATTAGCAAATGGAGAGTCAATGCTTAGCCGTGTTTCTAAAGGGAGCAACTATTTTGATGTTTGCAAAAAATCTATACTTGCTGGAGATCCACATGCAGAAAGAGCCATGGAAGGCATTAAATCTGTAATTAAAAATGAAAAAAACAATTTTGAACTAGAGTATCCCTGTGACTCACCTACAGAGAAACGATGGTTTAATCTAAGTGTAATACATTTTGGAAACGATAGGGATAAAGTGATAACAGCTCATATAGATATCACTTCACGCAAAATTGCAGAAGAAGCCAATAAATCAATTGAAACGAAATATAGGCGTTTGTTTGAAACAGCTAAAGACGGGATCTTAATTTTAAATGCAGATACTGGAAAAATTGAAGATGTAAATCCCTTCCTTATAGAAGTTTTAGGATTTTCTTATAACTATTTCATAGGAAAAGAGCTTTGGGAAATCGGAGTGTATAAAGATGCAAAAGCTTCCAAAAGTGCTTTCCACGAATTGTTAGAAAAGGAATATATCCGATACGAGGATTTACCACTCAAAACAAAAGATGACAACCCTCTTAATGTAGAATTTGTAAGTAATGTATATTGGGTAAATGAAAAAAAGGTAATTCAATGCAATATCCGAGATATTACAGAGCGGAAAAAAGTAGAAGACAAAATACGAGATAGCGAAGATAAATTTCGTTCCTTAGTAGAAAATGCACCAGATATTATTATGACAATTGATCTTGAAAACAAAATTCAATTCGTAAATCATTCATTTCCTAACATACCTATTAATAAAGTTATAGGAACTAGTATATTAAACTTTGCCAATCCAAACAATATAGAGTCGGTTAGACAAAAATTAAAAAAAATAGTTGATACAAAAAAGCCATTCAGTTATGAAACCTCTGGCAAGGGGCCAAACGGAACAACGGCATGGTATATAACGAATGCAGGTCCAATATTTAAAGGAGAGAAAGTTTCAGGTATAACTTTAATAGTAAAAGATATTAGTGATCGTAAACAAGCGGAAGAATTACTGCAACAACAAAACAAAGAACTTAAAAAAACAAACGCTGAATTAGATAGATTTGTTTATAGTACCTCACACGATTTAAGGGCTCCACTCACATCTGTATTAGGTCTCATCAATATCATGGATGATAGCTTGAATCCGATTGAGACTGAACAAAAAAAATGTTTAGGGATGATGAAACAAAGCATTACTAAGCTCGATAGTTTTATTGAAGACATCATTAGTTACTCTCGTAATTCTAGAATGGAAATTGAAAAAGATGAAATAAACTTTGAAGAACTAATTAATGAAAGCCAGCAAACGTTGAAATATATGGAGAATGATTCTTTGTGTAAAATTAAAGTGGAAATTGATCAAAAAGGTAAATTTATTTCGGACAGAAGAAGAATATTAATTATAATGAACAATTTAATTAGTAACTCAATTAAGTATTATGATAAATCTAAGCCAAATTGTTTTATAAACATAATAGTTCATTCAGACTTATCTAAAGCTATTATAACCATAGAAGATAATGGTATTGGTATAGCAGATGAAAAACAAGAAAAAGTATTTGAAATGTTTTACAGGGCTACTACACTTTCTAAAGGCTCAGGACTAGGTATGTACATAGCAGCAGAAACACTTATAAAACTAAACGGTACTATTACTTTGAAATCGACACTGAATATTGGATCAACTTTTACTGTAACCATTCCTAATCTATTTGAAAATACTTAAATTTTATGAAACATATTCTGTTAATAGACGACAATGAAATAGATAATTACATCAACAAGCTGATTGTTACGAAATCGAAAAAAGCAGATTTAATAACTATTATGAATTCAGGCTTAGATGCTATTGAGTACTTAACTAATCTTATTAATATCGAGCAACCATTTCCTGAAGTAATTTTTTTGGATATACATATGCCTGAAATGGATGGTTTTGAGTTTCTAGAGGAATATGCTAAGTTTCCAGAAAAAGCAAAAGAAAAAAGTAGTATCAATATGCTCACTTCTTCTAACAATCCAGATGACATTAAAAGAGCAAATGACAGCCAATATGTAAATTATTATTTTGATAAGCCCCTAACTGTAGAAATACTTGCTAAAATGTAGTATTTCAAAGCATACTCGCATTTAAATAGGCAGCTTAAATTTTAATATCCTCCACGCCACTAACTTCTTGAACAAATTACTTTGCACAATTGCATAATTGTTAGTTATGCCAATAACTGTTTTGGACTTATCCCTTGTAGAATTTACTACAAACCCAAGTTATTGCTGAAAATAGCCTTAAAACAAGCTTTGAGCTGGGAAATACCAAAAAAAGGGTCGTTTAACCCTAATTTTTATATGTTGATAGATTGAATATTGTGCAAGCAACATATTTATAACCACCAAATGTTTATACCATGGAAAAGATGAGATTTATTACCGCTTTACAAATAGTTATACTTCTCTATTTAGTATTTACTAGTAAGAGTATGCATGCAAAAAGCTCTATTCAACATTTAATTTCTGCGGAAAGCTTTTACAAAGCATTTAAAATAAATCAAGGATCTATTAAAGCCATGAAAACGCTTACAGGTGTTAAAGAAGCAACAGTCTATCAAATTGGCATGAAGTGATATTAAAAGATGGAGCATTTAATTCTCTGCCCTCAACAATAAAATAGTTCAAAATGAATAATTATTTAACACCAGAAAATGAAATCAAACGTTTGAATAAACTTTATTCATACAATATTTTAGATACTCATGCAGAAACTGTATTTGATGATTTAACCAAAATGGTTTCATCACTAATAAATATACCTATTGTTTTAATAAGTCTTATTGATAAAGAAAGACAATGGTATAAATCTAAAGTTGGACTAGATACAAATGAAACTCCTCGCGACATTTCATTTTGTAAATATGCAATTATGCAGAATGAGATTTTTGAAGTGGAAAATGCACACGATGATAATAGATTCAATAAAAACCCATTAGTAACCGGAAAGCCTAACATAGTATATTATGTTGGCTCCCCATTAACAGATAATGAAGGTTTAAATATTGGAACATTGTGTGCAATTGATAGGAGTCCCAGAAAACTGAGCGAATCTGATAGAGGTATTATTAAAACTGTTTCAAATACGATTATACGATTAATTGAATTTAGAAAAAAACAAGAAGATCAAACTGTATATCATTCTTACCAGACTGTTACATCAACTAGTCATATAAAAAGATTCACTAAAACTTGTTATCCAAAAAATTTATTTATGGCCAATCCGATGATGTAAATATTTATACAATTAAAATCAATCCCCCCTTTTCTATATAAAATACATGTAAAAGTGTATATGATTTTCAGCAATGCCAAATACTATTTTGGACATTGCTGATTTTTTTATTTTATATAAAAACAGCATAAAATATTTTTAAAAAAATAAATAAAAATAAAAATATTAATCTCAAAAAAAGGGTTTGTTAACCCTAAATCTCGAGTACCATTTAATTGAATATTGTACAAGTAATAAATTAATTACTACAAAATATTCAAGTCATGAAAAAAATAATCTCAATCACAATTGCTCGTTTCAGCATCTTATTTTTTTTAGTGATTACAAGTACAAGTATCGATGCTGCATTTTCAAATCCGTTAGATAGTTCAACTAAAACATTTAAGAAAATTAATAATTTATATAAAGCATCTAAAACATTATTCGGACATCAAGAAGGATTGCTTTACGGAATTAAATGGAAAGAATTAAATGATATGAGCGACACCAAACTAGCTATTGGCAAGCATCCACAGCTTTCTGGTTATGAAGTAAGCGGTATTGAAAAAAATGCAATTAAAAACATAAATGGTGTTCCATTCGACATGATCAAAAAATCTATAAAAGAAAATTATAGTAAAAATGGAGTTGCAATATTTTCTTGGCATATGGATAATCCATTCAATGATGGTGATTCTTGGAATGTAAATAATGTAGATTTAAATGAATTATTACCTGGTGGAAAGTACCATGAAAAATATAAGAAAAACATGAATAGTTTTGTAAAGTTCATGAGTTCACTTGAAATTGGAAGTTTTAAAGACAAAGTATTTTTCAGACCATTTCATGAAGCAAATGGCAAATGGTTTTGGTGGGGTCATTTAAGTAACAATGATGATGAAGCATTTAGAAAATTATGGATGTGGACAAACCATTACATAAAATCATTTCCTAAAATGAAAGATTTACAATTTGTATATTCTACAGATCGTATAAAAACAAAAGAAGAATATTTAAGCAGATGTGTATTAAATGAGAACGTAGTTGATTTACTAGCTTTTGATTCTTATCAGCAAAATGAAAAAGATAACTTTAAAGATGCATTGTCTCTATCTTCTAGTATTGTTTCGGAAATAGCAGATGATAATGGACTTCCTTATGCAATTTCAGAGATTGGTTATGATCAAATTCCTGATAAAAACTGGTGGACAGAAACATTAGAGCCAGTTATAAATGAGTACAACTTCAAATTCGTTATGTTATGGAGAAATGCAGGCTTTTTAACTAAAACTCAAAGATATCATTATTATATTCCTTACAAAGGAGATATCAGTTATAATGATTTTGTAGATTTTGCAAAAAACAGTAAACTAGTTTGGAGAGAGCGCTAATATAACCTTGCACTTATACAGATTGATTGTATATTACGTACAATAATGCTAAGTCCTAGCTCTATAAATCCAAAAATTCCTGATATATTAATCAATTCTAAAGGTTATTATGTTATTATTATTGGCATGACAGGAAAATATGAATTTGTTAATCCTCATTTTGCCAAAACATTCTCCTCAAATAACGAATCAATTATAGGGAAACCCTATCAATATTCAGTATATGAAAAAGATTTAACTGCATTAGAAAAAATAGTTCAAGAATGTGTTTCATTTCCGGGCGTGAGCTACCCAATTGTTTTAAGAAAAACTATAGGTATTAAATTATTAATTACACATTGGGAATTTACCTGCACAGTAGACGAATTTAATCAACCAGAATCTATCATTTGCATTGGACATGATATAACTGAAAATGAACACAACCAGCGTATTTTAGAAGGGTATTTATTGCAAATAAATGAATATTTAGATAGTATCACAGATGGATTTTTTACGTTGAATAATAAATGGGAATTCGTAAGAATTAATTGCGTATTTGAAGAAATTGTTTCCCTCAACAGAAAAGACCTATTAGGCAATAGTTTTTGGAATTATTTCATGGATGATCCCGCTCAACCTTATTCAGCGTCGCTTAGAAATGCAATGGAAAAAAACAAAACAGTTCGTTTTGAACAAGAATGGAACAGCAATAGACTATATTCAGTAACTGTTTACCCATCAAAGGAAGGTATTATATGTTTTATAAGAGATATTACTGAAAGAAAGAAAAATGAAATTGAACTGAAGGAAAGCGAACTCAAATTAAAAGCAATTTTAAATAGTACGGTTGATACAAATACTTTATTAGATTTAAATAAAAAAATATTAAGCTTTAATAGAGTTGCCAATGAGCTATCTCTTCAAAATTTTGGAAAAGAAATGAAAGTTGGAGACGATTTCCTTCAATATATTCCTATCAATTTTTTAAAATCATTTACTGAAAATTTTAATTTGGCTTTAAATGGTAGCATTATTAAAACCGAAAAAGAATTTAATGCCCCTAACGGTAATGTAAATTGGTATGAATTTTTATTTTATCCTGTTTTTGACGAATCTCATAAAATAATTGGCGTAGTAATTAATAGTACTTCAATAGATGATAGAAAAAAAGCTGAATTAAAAGTGCTAAAGCAATATGAGCAACTAAAGAAAATTGCTTATTTACAATCACATGATTTAAGAGCACCTTTAAGCAATATTTTAGGTATTATGAATGTAATTAATCTTTTAAAAAATAAAAATACCGATCCAGAACTTACAGAGTTGTTAGAGGGACTTTCAACAAATACTTTAAAAATTGATACTATTATTAATGAAATTGTATTAGCAACCACTAAAGATATTTAATACTTCCTACCAAATACCACCCTACTCATTTGTAAAACAACTGAGAAAATAATCAGGGCAACACCAACAAAAAAACTTGGTTGCAATTTTTCATTTTCATGAAATAAAATAAATGCCATAATGATGGCGTAAACCGGCTCTAAATTCAAACTTAAGTTTTGTGTAAATGCAGAAACACTTTTAAGCGATTTAAACATTAGTTGCATGGCAACAATTGTACAAAGCCAGCTTAGAATTAATAGCCAACCCCAATCTTGTACTGTTGGAATCAAAACAGCTTTTGGAAAAAAAACTAAGTATAAAGGCATTAATAAAGTTAAGATAGCTAATCCCCCCGATAGCTCATATAACATCATAATTTGCGGTTCCGCAGTTTCTACATGTTTTTTATTTAAAACTGAAAAAAAGGAAGCTAGTAATGCTGAAACAAGCCCAACTAAGATGCCAATTTGGTATCGGGCATCAAAATGAAATATTAGGTAAATACCAGCAAGGCTAATTAACCCCAACAACAACTCTATCCACTTAACTTGCTTAGTAACAATTAAAGGCTCCAATATGGCTGTAAAAAAGCCTACTGAAGAGAAGCATACCAACCCAATAGATACATTCGCCAATTTAATGCTCCCATAAAAAGCTACCCAATGAAGCGCTATAACTGTCCCAATTCCCAGCAACCTGATCTTTGTTTTTATAGGAAGTGCCAAAGAAGTTTTTTTAACTTTAAGTAACACAAATAAACTTACTACAGTAATCATAATTCTGTACCAAACCAATTGCATTTCATTCAGTGAAATTAGTACACCCAAAATACCTGTAAATCCAGCTAAAAAAACGGCAATATGTAATTGTATAAGCGCGATCTTCATTGCCTCAAAGATATAGATCACTTCTCTCCTTTTTAAATGATTATCGGCTATTTTAAATAATTACTTATTTTAGTGAATTATAAAATTCAATATTCATGCAGCCAATTATACAGTTAACGAATGTTATTAAAAGCTACGGAGAAAAAGCTGTTCTAAAAGGTATCAACCTCTCTATCAATGCTGGTCAAGTAATTGGCTATATCGGTCCTAATGGAGCCGGCAAAAGCACAACCGTTAAAATACTATGCGGACTTATCTCCGATTATGAAGGAACAGTTACTGTTGCTGGCATCAATTTAAAAGAAGATCCATTGGCAGCTAAACGCAAGATTGGATATGTACCAGAACTAGCTGAATTGTATGATGTATTAACCCCTGTTGAGTTTTTAGGGTTGATGGCTGATTTATATGATCTTCCTAAAGAAATTGCCAATGAAAGAATTAGAAAGATGTTGATTGCATTCGGACTAGAACCCAATATGAACCAAAGGATGGATACTTTTAGTAAAGGAATGAAGCAAAAAGTATTGATTACATCTGGCTTACTTCACAATCCCGATATTATAATTCTAGACGAGCCATTAAGCGGATTAGATGCCAATAGTGTAATTATTGTAAAAGACCTGATTAATAAACTTGCTAAAGATGGAAAAACCATTTTCTATTGTAGTCATATGATGGATGTAGTTGAAAAAGTGAGTGACAGAATTATATTAATTAATGAAGGGCAGGTAGTTGCAGATGGAAGTTTTGCAGAATTACAACAACAACAGGGAAATGAAAGTCTGGAAAAAATATTTGCACACCTTACCTCAACTAGCATTGCTGGAGAAGCGGCAAATGATTTAATGAACGCATTCGACTAATATTATTGAACTATGATCAATCGATTTTTTTTAGCAATAGTTTTATTACCAACTGCGCTATATCAAAAACTAGGAGTAAACACCAATCATCTCCGAGCTATTCTATTAGCAAAGCTTACAATGGACGATCGGAGGCCTAATTCAATACATCAAACAAAAAAGAAACAACAAACGAAACCTATTAAATGGGCAACCGTAGGAACCATGTTGATGATGGCATTACTTGGATTGTTTTTTATCATTCCGTTTTTTATTACTCAAGACACTACCACTCAATTTACTTTTTATTTCACTTTTTTTATTTTCATATTGGCATCTACTTTAATAAGTGATTTTACATCGGTGTTAATAGACGTACGCGACAATTATATAATACTTCCTAAACCCGTTAATGATAAAACCTTTTTATTATCTAGGCTATTGCATATTATTATACACGTATCTAAATTAATAATACCAATGACATTACCCGGATTAATAGTTACGGGAATTCAGAAAGGATTTGGTGGTGTAGCAATTTTAATATTCCTACTTCCTTTTGCAACTGTATTTACTATATTCTTAATTAATGCCATTTATTTAATTATTCTAAAGATAACAACACCAGAAAAATTCAAATCGATTATTAGCTATTTTCAAATAGTTTTTGCAATTGTTATCTATGGCGGCTATCAGATTGTTCCTCGACTAATGGATATGACTGTACTAGAAAAATACAGTATCAAAGCATATAGTTGGTGGATGCTTGCACCCTCCTATTGGTTTGGCATTGCATGGAAAGTACTTTATTCTGGTGGAACATTATACGAAATATTTATTGCTTTTTTTAGCTTTGTAATTACCATTTTTTCGGTTTGGTTAATTGTAAAATATTTTGCTCCATCTTTCAATCAGAAGCTTGCAATGATATCTGGCAGTGAGCAATCGAGTGAACCAATTATTTCAACAGATCAAAAACTAGTTAACAAAACTTCATTGGCCGAAAAACTTGCAGCTATTTTTACCAAAAAAGGTGGTGAAAGAATGGGATTTTTAATTACTTGGCATATGACCAGCAGAAGTAGAGATTTTAAAATGAAAACCTACCCTGCTATAGGTTATTTAATAGTATATATGGCCATCTTCATTTTAAGAAACAAAAAAATTTCATTTAATAGCTTAACAACCGATCCAAAAGGAGCTAAAATATTTGTGATTTTCAGTGTATACATGATCGGCTTTGTAATGATGCAGGCATTAAACAATATTAAAATATCCGATAAGTATAAAGCTGCATGGATTTATTACATTACTCCTATTCAACAACCAGGCAATATTTTGAGTGGTGCAACCAAAGCAGTTGTTGCAAAATTTTATCTTCCCATTGCATTAATTATAAGCGTTTTATCTGTTACTATATTAGGATGGAAAGTAATTCCAAACATAGTGTTGGGCATGAGCACACAAATTTGTGTAAGTTTTATAGTAGCTTATTTAATGATGAGAAGTTTCCCTTTTTCTACTACAGAGAATACAAAATTAAAAGGCGCCACTTTTGTTAGAGGATTATTTTCTTTAATTGTTCCTATTGGCATGGGATTTTTACAATACACAGTTTATGAATTTACAGTTGTGATTGTGTTATTGGCAGGTTTGTCGTTAATTGCTACTTGGCTAATGGCAGGATCTGTATATCAAAGAGATTGGAGAACCATTACAGCAGAATATAGAGAAGATTAGTTACGCAACTTTTAATCTTCTTCTGTAATTTTTAAACATACTTTGCCATTGAATACTTAATACACCAAGCACGCCTTCTTTAATGATGCCCTTACTCATTTTACTAACCCCAATTTGACGATCTATGAAAACAATGGGTATTTCCTTGATTGTAAAACCTAATTTCCAAGCTGCAAATTTCATTTCAATTTGAAATGCGTAACCAATAAAAGCAATCATATCAAAATTAATTGTTTCTAATACAATTCTTTTATAACAAACAAAACCTGCAGTAGGATCCTTAATAGGTATACCAGTTAATAATCTAGTATAAAATGCGCCTCCTTTAGAATAAAGTTGACGATCTAAGGGCCAATTTTCTGTTTGTCCACCTTCTACATACCTGCTACCTATTGATAAATCTACTGCATCATATTTGCAAGCATTGTATAAATTCTCGAGGTCGTTGGGATTATGAGAAAAATCAGCATCCATTTCAAAAATAAACTGATATCCTCTTTTTAAAGCCCATTTAAATCCATGTATATAAGCAGTTCCTAATCCATTTTTACCGCTTCTTTCTTCTAAAAAAAGTTGATTAGGATATTGTAACATTAATTCTTTTACAATTGCTGCAGTACCATCTGGAGATCCATCATCTATTACCAATACATGATAATCTTTGTTGAGATTAACAACAGCAGTAACTATTGCGAGAATATTCTCGCGCTCGTTGTAAGTTGGTATGATAACTAATTTTTCCAATTATGTTTAATGAATATGCAATAAATATACAATATTGATGAATGAAGTTGAAAGTTCAAGCCCAACTTTTACAAATATTAACATCCAAGTAGAGTAAATTAAGATTTTTTAGCCAAGCTTCGGTTAAGCATTTCAGTTAGTTTTTGCTTGGTATTCATTGCGAAATCCCCCTTCATCATCCAATCATAATATTGAGGTTCATCTTTAAGCACCTTTGTAACAGGTTTACCTTTGTGTTTTCCGAAATTGAATATTTCAATCCCATTTTCTTTTACAAAACGGCGAGCAAAATCTATAATATCATCTTCACCAGTAAACTTTACAATATTTTCAACTGTATTTCCAATTTGAGGGTAACGCTCTAGCTGTGCTTCTAATACTTCCCAAGTAGCTGTAGCATCTACTTCGGCACTATGGGCACCATCTAGTGATTTGTTACAATAAAATTTATAAGCAGCAGTTAAAGTGCGTTGCTCCATCATATGAAAAACCTTTTGAACATCTACCAATTTTCTGTCATCGGTTGTAAATTCAATCCCAGCTCTTAAGAATTCTTCTATCAACAATGGTACATCAAAACGATTGCTATTGTATCCGCCCAAATCGCAATTTTCTAAAAACTGCTTTAGTTCATTGGCCACTTGTTTAAAACTTGGAGCATCTTTAACCATTTCATCGGTGATACCGTGAATAGCGCTAGAACCAGCAGGGATTGGCATTAAGGGGTTAATGAGCTTTCTTTTTACCTGATTGGTACCGTCTGTTCCTATTTTTACTATGGCAATTTCAACAATACGATCATTACTGATATGTACTCCAGTAGTTTCTAAATCAATAAAAGCAATAGGTCGAGTTAATTGAAGCTTCATTTTTTAAAGTAGGTTTATTTTTGGGTGATTTGCTTAGCCAACGAAATTATATCTAATCCGTCATAGTTACCGCTACTCATTAATAGAATATTGGAATGAGTAAAGTTTTGTTGATTAAACCAATCTGTCAATACTTTTTTATCATTAATAACTATTAACCCTTTTTTATTAAACCCTTGAATAACTTTCTCAGTTGGCAAATCGGGCAATCGTTTTAATTCTAATGCATGTTTTGAGAAAAACACTACTCCAACGTCTACCTGATCAAATGCACCATCGTATTGTTCCATGAATGCTTCATTTAAACTACTGAAAGTATGTAGTTCCAAAATTCCAAAAAGAGTTCTTTCGGGATATTGTTTTTTTACCGCTTCAACTGTTGCTTTTACTTTACTAGGTGCATGTGCAAAATCGCGATAAACATTTATATGATCATTTGAAGCTAATAGCTCCAATCTTTTTGATGCACCAGTAAAATTAGCCATAACGCCGATAAAATCTTTGGCAGCTATCCCTAATTCGGCACAGGCATAATAGGCTCCATTTAAATTCATTAGGTTATGATTACCAAAAACAGAAAGTAGCCCTTTTGCTCCATTTATGGTTACAGTAGTTAATCCATTTTCAATAATATGCTCTGGAACTCCATAAGGAATATATCGAATATCAGCTCTCTTATTATCTTCAACTAATTTACTCAATACCATGTCTTCTGCATTGAAAATCAATACTCCACCAGTTTCAATTCGATTCATAAACACCACAAACTGCTCTAAATAAAAATCGAATGTGGGGAATACATTTATATGGTCCCATGCTATTCCTGTTAATATAGCTATATGAGGATATAAAAAGTGGAACTTGGGTTTTCGTTCAATAGCGCTAGCAGGGTATTCATCTCCTTCACATACAATAACTGGGGCATCGGTTATATTAACCGACTGCTCAAAACCTGCGAGTTTTGCGCCTACTAAATAATCGAAATCCTTATTGAGTTCTTTTAGTGCATGCATAATCATGCTCGTTGTGGTGGTTTTACCGTGACTACCGCCAACTACTATTCTTTTCTTTTGTTTGCTCTCCTGAAATATATATTCAGGAAAACTATAGATAGCCAATCCTAACTCTTTGGCTTTCAGCAATTCAGGATTGTCTTCTTTAGCATGCATTCCTAAAATAACTGCATCTAAATCGGTAGTAACTAAATCGGGATTCCACCCAATTTTAGCGGGTAATAAACCAAACTCAGCTAAATTTCCTGCAGCAGGCTCAAATATTTCATCATCTGTTCCGGTTACTTGATATCCTTTTTTATACAAAGCAATAGCCAATTGGTGCATTACACTACCTCCTATTGAAATAAAATGTGCTCGCATTCGTTATAGTTTAGCATTCGTTAATTTATAGTTTAAATGAATTGGTTTAAGCTGCATTTTCATTGGAAACTATATCTTTGTTTAACTGCAAAATACAAGCATATCCAATATAAATTGAAATAGAAAAAAAAACACATGAAAAAAATCGCTTTTATTCTACTTATTGCGGGTTTTGCAACTGTATGTTTATCTTCTTGTGCTTCAGAAAAAGGTAGAGGATGCCCAACTACTAACCCACGTTATTTCAGGGGATAGATTTAATAGAGTAATTTTGTATAAATTTTTATATGAAATGGATTCCACTAGTAGAAAGTGAACAACTGGATACAATCAGTCAAAAATCTACCACAACACCTCAGGTAATATTTAAACATAGCACTAGATGCAGTATTAGTTCTATGGCTTTAAACCGTTTGGAGCGAGAAACAGCCTCCGATAAAGCAGATTTTTATTTCTTAGATTTAATTAAAAACAGGGCATTATCTAATGAAGTGGCTGAAAAATTTCAGGTACATCATGAATCGCCTCAGATTTTATTAATAAAAAATATGGAATGTGTTTATGATGAAAGTCACCAAGGCATATCTATGCAAGAAATAGAACAGCAATTGAGTGCAAATTAATTTAAAATATACTTATGCATTTAGTCGTTTTTGGTGCTACTGGTCAGGTTGGTAAAA
>JBKJQV010000001.1:0-3273 GCA_046593815.1 Sediminibacterium sp.
TGGAAAAGCTATAACACTTAGTAATATTGCATTTATTTATGTAACGAAAGCCAAAGAAAGCAGTAATCAGGTCGATAAAGAGAATAAAAAAAGCCTACTTAAAAAGGCAAAACTATATACCGACAGTACAATAATATTATTTAATAAAGTCGGCAATTTAAAAAGTTTGTTTGAATCATTTCAACAGTTAAGTGAAATTCAATCCTTGCAGGGAGATAATAAAGGCGCATTGAAAAGTTATAAGAATTATGCGCTATACAAAGATTCTGTTTTTAATATGGATAAGGAAAAGAAAATTACTGAAACCGCTATGCAGTATGAGTTTGATAAGAAAGAAACACTTGCTAAAGCTGAACAAGAAAAAAAAGATGCTATAGCAAAACGTACTAGAAATCTGCAGTATGCGGCTTCAGGGGCATTCCTGCTGTTAGGTATTTTTCTTTTCTATGGGTACATTCAAAAAAATAAAGCAAAAATAAAAATAGAGCGTGCTTATTCCGATTTAAAATCTACCCAAGCCCAACTCATCCAATCAGAAAAAATGGCATCGCTTGGAGAACTCACCGCAGGTATTGCACACGAAATACAAAACCCGTTGAATTTTGTAAATAATTTTTCGGAAGTGAGTAGAGAAATGATCGACGAACTAAAACCCTTCGACAAGCTCAGGGTGACAGCTGAACAAGAAGAGTTATTAAATGATATTGATGCCAATCTCGAAAAAATAAATCACCATGGAAAAAGAGCAGCAGATATTGTAAAAGGGATGCTTCAACACAGCCGCAACAGTAGCGGTGTGAAAGAACCAACAGATATCAATACGTTGTGTGATGAATATTTGCGTTTAAGTTATCATGGCCTGAGAACAAAAGACGAATCTTTTAATTCTACGATGAAAACTGATTTGGATGAGACAATTGGAAACATAAACATAATTCCGCAGGAGATTGGAAGAGTGGTGTTGAATTTATTGAACAATGCTTTTTATGCGGTGAGGGAGAGGCTTCGACAGGCTCAGCCTGACAATGACATCGATGTTCGTCCTGACAATGGTGATGTCACCCTGAGCCCGTCGAAGGGTTACGAACCAACCGTTTTAATCACCACAAAAAAACTCGGAGACAAAGTTGAGATAAAAGTAACCGACAACGGCAATGGCATTCCTCAAAAAGTAGTAGATAAAATATTTCAACCCTTCTTTACTACAAAACCTACTGGGCAGGGCACAGGGCTAGGATTGAGTTTAAGTTATGATATTGTAAAAGCGCATGGAGGGGAAATAAAAGTGGAGACAAAGGAGAATGATGGAACAATATTTATAGTTGTTTTACCTGCAATTTATTAATCAATGGAGATAAAATTGTATATATTAAATTCAAAAAGTATTACTTTTAGATATATTTTATTTCAATAAGTTATATAAATGAATTAAAAAATGATTATCCGTTCTTCGTTCGATCCCTTATTGCAGCATTTGAAAATGCGGCAAGTAACTGTTATTACAGGCATGAGGCGTGTAGGTAAAAGTACAGCTGCTCAATACTTGCTCGAACAAGTTAAACACACAAACAAACTATTCCTCGATTGTGAAAGAGTTGAAGTAAGGTTTTTGTTGAACCGACCAGATTACGAGAGCATTGTAGATGAGTTGCAACTAATGGGTTTAGACTTTTCAAAACCCTGCATTATTGCATTGGATGAAATTCAATTGGTTGAAAATTTGCCTAGCTTAATCAAATACATTTATGATACTTACAAAATAAAATTTATTGTAACAGGCTCTAGTGCTTACTACATGAAAAATCAATTTTCTGAAAGCTTGGCTGGAAGAAAAAAAATTTTTGAAATGTATCCGCTTAGCTTCATAGAATTTTTACACTTCAAAAAGAATCTTGTTCGCGATGCTCAAAAATATGCTTGGCAACCTTACAACAAAGCATGGCATAATCGCTATCAATCATTATACGAAGAATACATTCAGTTTGGAGGATTTCCGGAAGTGGTGCTGCAGAAAGACCAATTAAACAAAGAAGATTTATTAAGGGATATCATTAACTCCTATATTGAACTTGACGTTAAATTATTATCTGATTATTCTGTAAGCGAAGAGTTATACAAACTTGTTAAGCTTTTGGCAGCGAGGGCGGGCAATAAAATTGACTATTCTAAAATTGCAAGTGTAGCAGGCATCAATCGCCAAAAGATAGCTACTTATATTCAATTACTAGAACACACGTATCTAATTTATTTGGTGAAGCCATTTACAAAAAATATTGACAAAGAAATTTCGCAACAGCCAAAACTGTATTTTTCAGATACAGGCATTTTGAATATACTTGCCGGTCCTCAACTATCTAGCGGACAATTGTTCGAAAATTGTATAGCGGCACAATTAAAACCAATGGGTCAATTACAATATTATCAAAAGAAAACGGGGCAAGAAATAGATTTTATTTTTAATGGTACAACAGCTATTGAAGTTAAAGAAACCGCCATTAAGCAAGATGCGAAAGTGCTACATCAAAGAGCAGCATCTATCGAAATTAACAAACAAACACTGGTAAGCAGAAATATATCACAAAGCGGATTCCAAGAATTTATTTGGGGCGGAAATATTTTTTAATAACTAATAAAAGAAAAAAAGGTAACAACATTTATCATTCAAATAGCTGTATTGTAATGAATAAAATAAAGACAATTTTAGTCTTGCTTTTTGCAACGATGCTTGCTAGCACAGGTTTTGCACAAAGCAAATACACCGATAGTTTAGCCATTGAACTTACCAAAGCCAAGGACGATACCAGCAGGGTTTTGATTTTGGCCGACCTTGCTTACTATCATCGGTATCAAGATTTAGATACAGGCATGTTTTATGCCCATCAGGCAATTACGCTTGCACTAGAGATTAAATTCCTGAGAGGCTTATCAATTGCTTATCAAATAGAGGGTATTATTTACCGCTATCTGGGAAATTTTTCGCAGGCTTTGGAAAGTACGTATAAGGCCCTACAAATTTCTGAAGAAAATAATTTTATAAATGAAAAGGCATTTTCCATAATGAGGGTAGGCACAGTTTTCAATAGCTTGGGCGAGTATGTAAAAGCAATTAGATTCTATCATAAAACCTTTCAAATTATTGGACCCGAAAACTTAGTTAGGGTTAATGCTATCAACTGTCTAAACATAGGATCTACTTATTCATCAATGAATCAATTAGATTCGGCATGGTACTACGAAAAAAAGGCGTATGACAATTTAAATTTGATAAAAGAC
>JBKJQV010000316.1:0-5874 GCA_046593815.1 Sediminibacterium sp.
CTGTAATTGGTGAATGGTGCAATTTTGGTGCAGGTTCTACCAATAGCAATCTAAAAAATTCTGCAGGAGATATACAAGTTTGGGCAATTTGGATGAAGCAAATGGTTTCTGTGGGACAAAAATGTGGAGTGATCATGGGCGATTATTCGAGGTTGAGTATTAACTCTTCAGTAAATTCAGGATCGTTTATAGGTATAAGTTGTAATGTTTTTGGGGCAGGATTATTACCAAACAGCATTCCTAACTTTTCTTTTGGAATAGAAGGAAAAAAGTACAATATAGAAACCGCAGTGAACGATATTAATAATTGGAAAAAAATGAAAGGAAAAGAAATGTCGGTTGCCGAAATTAATGCACTAAAGCATATCTTTCAAACTGAATCATAAACAACAATATCAATAAACTAAGCATGAGAAAAAAAATAGCTGCTGCAAATTGGAAAATGAATTTAACCTTACAACAAGGAGAACAATTATTAGATGATATATTAAGTAAACCACATGAATTAAAAGAAAATCAATTAACTATATTTGCAGTGCCTGCTCCGTATATACCAATGGCGCAAAGCAAACTCCGCAATATAGAAAATGTTTATGTAGCTGCACAAAACTGTTTCAGTAAAAAAAATGGAGCTTATACAGGTGAAATTTCAGTAGAAATGCTTGGTTCTTTGGGAGTAGAGTTTGTAGTAATTGGACACTCCGAAAGAAGAGAATATTTTAACGAAAGCAATTCATTCCTTGCTGATAAAATAAATATTTGTTTAGAAAATAATATTCAACCAATTTTTTGTTGTGGTGAGCCACTTTCTTTTAGAGAAGCAGGTACTCAAAACGAATATGTTGCAAAACAACTTAATGAATCATTGTATCACCTTTCAGATGCACAAATGCATAAATTAATAATTGCATACGAACCAATATGGGCAATAGGTACAGGTAAAACAGCAAGTAGCCTTCAAGCCCAAGAAATGCATGCTTTTATTAGAAGTGAAATTAATAAAACCTACGGTGCATCTACTGCTAATTCAATTTCTATTTTATATGGAGGAAGTGTAAAAGGAGCAAATGCTGTTGAGCTTTTTACACAGCCAGATGTTGATGGTGGTTTAGTGGGAGGTGCGTCTTTAATTGCTGATGAATTTGTTGCAATCATTAATGCATTGCAATAATTTACTTATGTAAAAATTGTGCTCTATTTAATCTGTCGTTGATAGCAGCGCCAATTCCTTCAGTAGGAAAGACCTCTGTAATAATTACATCTAAATCTAGCTTATCTAGTTTGCGTAATGTGGCAAATAATTTATTGGCAGCTTCTGCAATATTTCCTTCTGGAGATAAAACAAAACTGCTAACATTTTGATGCTGTGTATAATCAGTAGTAAAACTTATTACCCCTATTTTTTTATCAGCATATTGTAATAACAATTCTTCAATATTGCCCCTTATTAATGGCGTATTAGGTGCATAGTGACTTTTCATTTGTCCGGGTGTTTGCAAATTCTCATGATGATTTTTTGAAACTACTTTTAAGCCAGTTAAGTTGTTTAACTGAGCTTCACTAATTCCACCAGATCTGTGTAAAATAATTTGATCGCCAACTACTTCACAAATAGTTGATTCTAATCCAATACTTGTTTCACCTCCATCTAATATATATGGAATGATATTGTGCATCCCTTCATAAACATGAGTAGCGTTTGTTGGACTAATATATCCGGATAGGTTAGCACTAGGTGCGGCTAAAGGGAAATTTATTTTTTGTAATAAAGATTGCGTAAAAGGGTGATTGGGAACTCTAATTGCCACTTTATTACTTCCTGCAGTAGTGATATCTGGAACCTTATTTTTTTTAGGTAATAAAAGTGTAAGCGGACCGGGCATTAAAACTTTGGCCAATATCATACTATGCAAATCAATATCTGCGTATTGTTCTATCTGATCAATACTACTTACATGTAAAATGAGCGGATTAAAAGCAGGCCTTTTTTTTGCAGCATAAATTTTTGCAACTGCAGAATCACTCAAAGCATTTCCTGCTAATCCATAAACAGTTTCAGTAGGTATTGCAACCAACTCTTCCGCAATCAATAACTTAGCTGCTTTATCTATATCAATTCCAATCTCAGTAATCATTTAAATCATTTAAATCATTTTAATTGGCAACTCGGCTTCAATATAATCATCTAAACGATCGAGGTGTAAAACAGTACTTGAATTATCTTTATTCGGATGAAACATCGGCGCAAATTTAGCACCATAAATAAACTGATCAAAATAATATGAAGCCCTAGAAATAACTGTATTAGAAAAGCTCTCATCAAAACCTTGCACAAATACCAGCATTTCGGCCTGAGCATTGTCAATATCATCTTTGGTTAAATTATAAAAAGGACTTTCTTCATTAATGATGTGAACTAGTGTCCAGTTTGCCGTAAGTGTATTGGCTTTAGCAATATCTAAAGGTAGATTAAAGAATTTATTTTTTTGTTGACCATCTTCTTCAACCCTCATTGCAAGCGTAATTTTTACTTCTACATTTACTAAATAGTTTTTGGTATAAGGTACCATTCTAAACATCAATGCAACACCTTCTCTAAATGGTACAAACAAAGCATTTTTACTGTAATTGATATATGCTCGAGGACGTGCAAATCTTCCATATAATAATCCAGTTGCTAGCGCAAAAGACATCAATCCAATTAACGCCTCTAAAGAAGCTGTTAAACTTGTTGCAAACCCTATCGGATTTATTCTACCGTATCCAACTGTTGTAAAAGTTTGAGCGCTAAAGAAAAAAGCTTCCCCTAATTTTTCACTGTCAGAACTGGCCACCATTCCACCCAAATGCTCTACTCCAATTAACAAGTATAAACTGGCAAAAATTAAGTTAATAGAAAAGAAAAACAAGAGTATTGAACCTAAAAATTTCCAAATGGGCATTGAAAGTAGGGTATGATAAAAGTTCAAACTTTCCCAAAAAGGAAGCCCGTCCGTTTCAATATTTGGTACTCCGGTACTACTAAAAAATCTGCCACCACTAAGAGCGGTATTGCTTGCGAGCCCAGTTTCGTTGTTTTGTTGAGCCTTTTTGTTGAATTTATTGAAAAGCATGTTGTTCTGTATTCTTGGTTGAAGATAACTCATACAAGCTTATCTTTGCGCCCTTATGAAGAACATCAGAAATTTTTGTATTATAGCACATATAGATCACGGTAAAAGTACATTAGCAGATAGGTTATTAGAACATACCAAAACTATTGGTGAAAGAGATATGATGAACCAGGTTTTAGATGATATGGACTTGGAGAGAGAAAAGGGAATTACCATAAAAAGTCATGCCATTCAAATTAAATATGTTCACAAGGGTGAAGATTATATATTTAATTTGATTGATACACCAGGCCACGTAGACTTTAGTTATGAAGTTAGTAGGGCTTTAGCAGCTTGTGAAGGAGCTTTATTATTGGTAGATGCTTCACAAGGAATTCAAGCACAAACCATCAGCAATCTTTATTTAGCTATTGGTAATAATCTTGAAATTATTCCAGTTATCAATAAGATCGATATGGATGGAGCTAAAATTCCAGAAGTTACAGATCAGATTATTGATTTAATAGGTTGTAAAGAAGAAGATATTTTATTAGCAAGCGGAAAATCGGGTATAGGTATTGAAGAAATATTACAAGCAGTTTGTGAGCGAATTCCAGCTCCAAAAGGAAGTGTAGATGCACCATTACAAGCGCTTATTTTTGATAGTGTTTACAATAGTTTCCGTGGTATTATTGTTTATTATCGAATAATGAACGGAACATTAAAGAAAGGCGATAAAATTAGGTTTGTAGCTTCAGGCTTAGATTATATTGCCGATGAAGTTGGAGTATTAAAATTAACCATGACGCCTAAAGATCAGGTGAGTGCGGGCGATGTGGGATATATTATTACAGGAATAAAAAATGCAAAAGAAGTTAAAGTAGGAGATACCATTACATTAGCCAATAATCCAGGTGAAATGATTCACGGATTTGAGGAAGTGAAGCCAATGGTATTTGCAGGTATTTTTCCGGTTAATACCGATGAGTTCGAAGAGTTGCGCGATTGTATGGATAAGCTACAATTGAATGATGCATCACTTACTTTTGAATTAGAAACTTCACAAGCTTTGGGCTTTGGATTCCGTTGCGGATTCCTTGGTTTGTTGCATATGGAAATTATTCAGGAAAGATTAGAACGCGAATTCAATCAAACGGTAATTACTACTGTTCCCAACGTAAGCTTTAATGCATATACTACTAGAGGTGAAAAAATACAAGTAAATAATCCTGTTGAAATGCCCGATCCTGTTAAGGTAGATCGGATTGAGGAACCTTTTATCAGGGCACAAATAATTACTTTACCAGATTATATAGGAAATATTATGACGCTTTGTTTAGGCAAACGCGGAATATTAATTAACCAAAGTTATTTAACTACAACAAGGGTTGAGTTAATTTTTGAAATGCCATTAACAGAAATCGTTTTCGATTTTTATGATAAACTGAAAAGCTCTACTAGAGGATATGCATCATTCGATTATACACCTATTGATAATAGGGTAGCGGATATTGTGAAAATGGATATTTTATTGAACAACGAAAAAGTGGATGCGTTGAGTGCATTAATTCATAGAGGAAGAGCGCAGGATTTTGGTAGAAGATTATGTGAGAAATTAAAGGAACTATTACCAAAGCAACAGTTTCAAATATCTATACAAGCTGCTATTGGTGCAAAAGTTATTGCAAGAGAAAATATCAGCGCAATGCGTAAAGATGTAACTGCCAAGTGTTATGGTGGTGATATTAGTCGTAAGCGTAAATTATTAGAGAAGCAAAAAGAAGGTAAGAAGAGAATGCGTCAAATTGGTAATGTAGAAATTCCACAGGAAGCTTTCTTAGCGGTATTGAAACTCGATTAATAGTTGAGTACTTCAGGAATATAAATCCAGCGGCCAAGTTCCCATTTAAAACCCTCAATGCTGCCATGCGGAACGAGGGTATGTTTTTTACTTACTTCTCCAGTCTCGCTAACTAGCTTTGCAAATACAATTCGATCTATTTCAGGATCGTAATTTAGTTTTGCATTGGCTTCTTTTTTAAACTCTAAACAAAATCGATATGCAGGTTGAGGAGGTTTAATGGGATCGTTTGGATAACTGAAAAACCTACCTCCAAATATTGGTTTATTGTTGTTGTCGAAGGTCAACACTTCCACCCATTTTTTTGTTGTTCTAGCATCATTTTCATCGTAACCTATTAGCGTATAATATTTTTTATTGTTATAGCTCTTCATCACAATGTTGTAATACAGTGCACCTATCCAGTTTTCATTGGTTCTTACTGAATCAACTGGGCGTTCAGTAAAATCAGCTCCATCATATAAAGGAATTAATTTTAAAGAACCATCATTGGTTTTAAATTGAATGGCGCCTTTGTATCTATAGTAAGTATAGTCTTTCATTAGCTGCCAAGTGATTATGCGAAAGCTGCTATCTGGAGCATATAATCTGGATATTGTTCTTAATGAATCAAAACCATAATTAAACGAATATGGAATTTTCAACGCTTGAACCAATGAACGTGTAAAAAAACTATCTGCCCTTAATCGATCAACCATTTCATCGGCATTTGTAATTTCAAAAGCATAGGTTTTAAGTGTACCTTCTGCAGCACGCAATGCTTTTTTATCTGCAGTAGATTGAGCAGATATATGAATGTAACTAATTGTAAAAAATAGTAAAATAAGAATTGATCTCATTTATTTTTAAGTGCTTATGATAGCAATGTACGATCTAAAATGAGTATTTTAAAAACTCAAGATCAATTTTATCATTTCCTTA
>JBKJQV010000107.1:0-3000 GCA_046593815.1 Sediminibacterium sp.
ATTCCCATTAACAACAGAGCTATCAACCGCCCAAACATAAGCGAATTCTATTTCAGTAGACCCTTTCGCGTTTAAATTAAATGGTCCAATTGAAATGATGTGTCGCCGGTCGCCGGGCGGATTATAAGTATCAGCCCATAAAGAGCAGCCTAAACCAGGATAATAACTCCAGGGATAAACATAATTGGTTTGAATTGTTCCGCCATATCCATTTCCGCCACAGGTAAAATCAGTACTATCGCGCCATTTGCCGCTTATATAATTATAATACTGATAAGCAGAAGCAGGTTGTGCAGTTGGAGAAGAAGCGGTAGCGGAAAAGTTATTTGTATTATACAAAAATCTACTCAACAAGCATTCCTCATTGGGTTCGTCTGTAATTCCATTATTATTATTATCAACACCATCTCCAATTGGCGCAACCGGACCTTTTAAAATAGTTGTTCCCTGAGCAGGCGGATAATTGAAATATCCATTTGCTCCACCCATATTCTCATCGTAGTTATCTCCATTGTACATAAAACCTAAATTATCCTGAACTCGGCAAGCAAGATGATCGTCTTGATAATTTCCCAGATCCCCATCGCTGTAAATTCCCACATTTACTTTTGTGTAATTGTTATTACTGCGGTTAAAGATCTTGTAATTATAAAAAGTAGAATAAGCCAATTCATTTTTCCCGTTGATAAAATTCGGACAACCATAAGCGTAAGCCATCGCATGAACTTCAATTCCTAATGGTAAACCTTTAGATTCCGTGTGAGGCAAAAAATTATCATTGAAAATATAATATAAGGTTTGATCTCCTTTAATTTGCGGATAATCACCACCAATTAATGGATCGTAAATGCCATTGTTATTTACATCAACAAATGGAGCAAGGTTTTTTGAATTATTTCCTGTTCCTTTTGCAGGCCAGGATAAAATATCTGCAGTTGGGGTGTAGGTGAGCGGTACGTTACCTAAATTAAACTGTGTGATAAAAGTATTAATATCCTTATAATCTATTTTCCAGATCTTATCATACTTTGTAAAAGTAGCGCTATCAGTTGTTGCGCTAATAGTATCTAAGGGTCCGGGCCAAAAATCACCACCGGTTTGCCGGTATGTTTGCGCACCAATATGTAATTGATTACCTGCATCTAAACCACCTATCCAAAAGCCTGTACAAAAAGTGGCATGTGCTCCGCTGCCTTTTGGTACTTCATACATGGCATTACCTGCTCCTCCCAGATCCCAATGCATGTCGCCACGATTTGCAATTCCTGCTCTGACCCGATTCACATCTAAAATTTTAAAATTTTTATTATTGACACCGCCGCCCGGACCTAATTGAAAAGAATTGTATTGCCAAGGTTTAAATGAGAACATGAATTTTAAATATCCTCCAAGGTGAGGCACCATACTATTTGCAATGAAAATTTCGCCGGTAGGATCTGTTTCCAGAAAATTACCAATTGTGTAATTGCTGCTTGGAAGATAATAAGGTTTGGTCTCAGAATTCGGTAAGAGTTCCAATAAACAGGCAGCTGCATTTGTTGTTGATGTAGGCGGTGCAGGATAACCAACAGTGCTTGTGAAAAAAATGGGACCGCCATTCGGGCCTTTTGCAATATCCTTACATGTGGTAGGTAAATTTGCACCTATCAGTGTTGAATGTGTTGTTGTGGCGGGTTTGAAACTCACGTTATCAAATTCAATTACGCCATTGCCTTGAGTACCTAACCATTTTTTATTAGCACCATCAATAAAAATGCAATTGATGCGCGCAGCAAAATTGGAGGTAGGATTAGAATAGACATTAAAATAATTGTAATTGGAATTTGTAAAAGTTGAATTAATATTAAATTCAGTTATGTAAGCGTAATTACCTAACCATAATTTATTGGGCGTTTCGGATTGTATGCAATAAACCGAATCGCATGGTAATAAACCGTTAGCTACATTATAATTATAAAACGTTGCTCCATTATAACGTGTTAAACCGCCTATAGTACCAATATAAACCTGTGTACCTACGCAGTGAAGCGCTAAAATAGTATTACTTGGTAAACCGTTTGTTGTTGTGAAAACTGTAAAATTAGTCCCATCATATTTTACAAGTCCGGATGGTGTACCTATCCAGAGATTCCCTGCTGTATCGGCTGCCATTGTGTTCACACGGTTACATGGAAGAATTGGAGTATTAGAAGTGTTGTAATAGGTCCAGAAACCACCTACCACACTGTATTTGGCGATGGCGGCTGGTGATGATGATAAATTGCTCGTGTAACCCAGGTATTTATTACCGTATTTATCAATTGCTAAACAAGTAGCCGGACCACTTAAAAAATTGCTGGACGCACCATTCAAATAAGCATTCCATCCATTTTGTGAGAACATGATCTTTGAAAAAAGAAGTACTGTAAGAAGTAAAAGTTTTTTCATTTAATAATTTTTTATCAGTTCTCTTTTAAATCTCAAGTCATGGTGAGCTTGACGAACCGTGTTCTATTGTTTAACGAATTTCTTAACTACGCTTTTGTTATTATCAAATTTAATATTTAAAAAGTAGATTCCCGAATTTAATTGTTCAATATTTATTGATGTTTGATAAAGATCAGTGCTTTTACTTTCTAAAATGGTTTTTCCTAAAATATCTGTAACTTTTAGTTGTGATCTGCCCATTGCTTCTTCTGACCTCACATACAAAACAGAACTGGCAGGGTTGGGATAAATAAGTAATTGTCCGTTGTTTATTTCATTTTCTTTTATGCCAATATTTACACCTGCGCAATTTGGTGCGCCGCTATTATAGAAACTGCGGATCTTTCTTGTATCACTTATTAATTTATTTACACTTGCTAAATTTACATTACTGGTTGCAAAACTATCCACCGACCAAACCTGTGCGTATTCCACTTCTACATTTCCTTTTGCAGGTAAATCAAATCCTCCTGAAGCAACAATGTACCTTCTGTCACCTCCCAAATTTGGAGTTGTAAATTCTGTCCAGCTCCC
>JBKJQV010000212.1:0-5427 GCA_046593815.1 Sediminibacterium sp.
ACTAAAAAAAAGAAATCAAGTTTTGTAATTGATCTTAAAAAGATTGATTTGAAAAATATTCGGATTGAAAAAACAGACTTGTGGACTGGCGACTTATTATCTGCTCAAGTTGCTAGCTTAGCTATAGATGCAGATAAAATTGATGTTAATAAGAAAAGTTTTTTAATCAGTAGTATAGTTTTAAATAAACCAATGGTTATTCTACAAAGTATAAAACCATTACGCCCAATATCAAAAACTAAAATAAAACCATTATTAAAAGACACTGGTTTATATTTTAATGAAGCAGGATTAGATATAAAAGTTGCTTCATTACAAATTATTAATGGGGGGCTATTTATTGAGGGTAATACCAAAAAGGCCGACAAAGGATTTGATGGCTCACACATTGAATTATCTCATTTAACTGGAACAATTAATAAATTTCTATTTCAAAAAGATACACTCACTGCATTAATTAATATTTCAGCTAAAGACAGAAGCGGATTTGAATTAAAAAAATTAAAAACAAATTTAAAACTAACGCCACAAATATTGGAGTTAGCACAGCTTGATTTACATACCAATAAAAGTAGATTAGGTAATTATTATGCTATGAAGTTTAAAGATTTCAATAAAGATTTTGGAGATTATACTGAGAAAGTAGTAATGAATGCGAAATTTTTAAATGCAAAAATTCATAGTGATGACATTGCCTACTTCGCTCCAGAATTAAAAACTTGGAAAAAAGAAGCAATTATATCAGGAAATTTTTTAGGAACAGTTGCTGATTTTAAAGTAAATAATTTAAGAACAACTATCGGTTCTACTACTACCGCAAGTGGGAGTTTAAGCATGAAAGGCTTGCCTGATATTAATAAAACCTTTATTGGCTTTAACAATGGAACAATAAGTACCAATTATTACGATTTGGGATTGTTTATTCCAGGTTTAAAAAGTTTTTCTAATCCAGATTTTGCTGCACTAGGTCAAATTTTATTCAGAGGAAATTTTAATGGCACAGTTAACAACTTTAAAACTGCGGGAAGTATTTCTAGCAAATTGGGTGGATTAACAACCGATATAAGTTTAAAACTTCCTAAAAATGGAGAACCAATTTACACAGGAAAAATCCAGTCAAACCAATTTAATATTGGAAGATTTATAGGCATTAATGAATTGGGAATGATTAATTTCAAAGGAGTAATTTCTGGAAGTAGTTTTAAATTAGACAAACTTAAAACTAAATTTGATGGTACAATATCGTCTGTAGAATACAACAATTATAAGTATACAAATATTGTAACCAATGGAACAATTCAAAAAAAGTATTTTAATGGTGAATTAAAAATAAGTGACCCTAACGTAGCATTTACTTCAAATGTAGAAATAGATTTTAGTAAAGAATTACCCCTGTTTAATATAGTTGGAGATCTTTCGAAGTTAAATTTAAAAGACTTAAATTTTGTAAAAGAGAAGCTAGAAGTTGTAGGATTATTGGATGTGAACTTTACAGGAAAAAATATTGACCAATTTACAGGAACTGCAAAATTACTAAACGCAGTTGTAAAAAGTCAGCGCAATGAAGTGCGTTTCGATTCTTTGAATATTACAAGTTCATATAGAGATTCTATCAAAACACTTCATATTGGAAGCAATGATTTTAATAGCTCCGTAATAGGGAAATTTAAAATCCTTGATTTGCCATCTAGTTTCCAAGCATTCTTATACAATTACTTCCCTGCATATATAAAACCTTTAAAAGAAACACCTAAAAATCAGCAATTTGACTTTACTATTAATACTCAATATTTTGAACCATATATAAAATTATTCGATAAAAATATTGCAGGCTTTAATGATATTAGCATCAAAGGATCTATCGACACCAAAAATAACCTGCTTAGTACAGAAGCTTATATTCCATATGCTAGGTATCAAAAAAATGCTATTGTTGGGCTTTCATTAATAGGCAAGGGAAATTTTGATTCTCTAGTTGTATCTACTAACATAAGTTCAGTAGAAATTGGAGACAGCCTAAAATTTCCTAATTCCATTATAAATGTATCTTCTAGTAACAACCATTCAGTTGTTGCTATTAAAACCAAAACACTTAATAAACAAAATAGTGCAGAATTATTTGCCGACGTTTATACTTTAGAAGATGGAGTAAGAATTAAATTCAGGCAATCTAGTTTTGTTCTTAATGAAAAAGAGTGGAGGATTGAGAAATTGGGAGAACTAGAGTTTAGAAAAAACCAAATCATAGCTAATAATATCGCTTTTACTCAAGGCTTTCAAGAAATATCAATAGAACAAGGTGAAGATGCAAATGGAATTAAAAACAATACTTCACTCAATATCAATCTGCGCAATGTTATTCTAGGAGATATTACCTCTTTATTTATAAAAGACCAACGACTTGAAGGAGTAGCATCTGGAATTGTTAAGCTAACCGACATAACTAAAAACCTAACTGCAAGTGCAGATATTAAAGTTGAAGAATTTAGGTTAGATAAAGACTCAATTGGTTTAGTAAAAATAAATGCTGGCTATGACAGTCAAACGGGGTTAATTCCTTTTAAAGTTATCTCACCCAATGAAGGATATAATTTTTCAGCACAAGGCTCGTATAATTTAAAAGATACCACTGGAAATTCATTTACTACAACAATAGATTTAAGAAAATCTCAAATTGGAATTGTACAACAATTTCTTTCGAGTTTATTTACTAATCTTAAAGGTGAAGCAACTGGTAACCTAACCATTAGCGGTGATTTAAATTCTCCAAATCTATTAGGGGCTATCAAACTGACTAATGGCGGAATGAAAGTAAATTATACGCAGGTATATTACACAATAGATTCCGCAACCATTAAGTTTGAAGAAGATGGTATAGACTTTGGCAGATTCAATATAAAAGATAAATACAATAATACTGGAACAGTATCGGGTAAATTATTTGAGCACCAATTTAAAAATATGGCTTTTGACTTCGACTTGTCAACAGAAAAATTATTACTAATAGATACAAAGGCAATCGACAATGAACAATTTTATGGAAAAGCAATTGGAAAAGCCAACTTAAGTTTTAAAGGTCCTGAATGGGCTAGTAAAATGACCATCGTTGCTGAATCAAATGATAGTTCACATATGGTAATTCCCAATTCTGTTAGCAAAGAAAGCGGGGCCGCAGACTTTATTGTTTTTAAACAATATGGTACTGAAATGACAAATAACAAACCAAAAAGTAATTTTAATTTATTGGTGGATCTTGATATTACTGCCAACAATAACGTAGCTATAGATGTAGTTCTCGACGAACTTACTGGAGATATTATTAAAGCAGTTGGAAATGGGAGATTGAGAATAAAAGCAGGTACAACAGAACCTTTAACAATAAAAGGTAGATATAATATTGAGAAAGGAAGTTACGATTTTAGTTTTCAGTCGTTATTAAAAAAACCATTTGAATTACTTCCTAATGCGGGTAATTATATTGAATGGAATGGTGATCCGTTTGAAGCAGAACTTCATATTGATGCGCAATATACTGCAGAAAGAGTATCAGTATCTGATCTCATAGGAAACAATTCATTTAGTGGTTCTGTAAAAGGATACAGAGGAGATGTTTATGTTATTGCATCATTAAGAAACCAACTAAGTAAACCAGAAATAAAATTTAAATTAGATTTTCCTCAAGGAAGTCCAATTAAAAACGATAATGACTTTGCATCATTTCTCACAAAAATAGAAAGAGATGAAAATGAAATGCTGAAACAGGTTTCATTTTTAATTGTATTTGGATCTTTTGCTCCTACAGGCCAAACTGGTGGAGCTACCTATGGAGTAAACCCTTATTCTTTCAGCTCAATTGGCATTAATAGTTTATCACAAATTCTTACAAAAGAAATAAATAAAGCAGTTTCTGGATTATTGTATAAAATTACAAAAGATAAAAGCCTTCGATTTGATTTGGGTGCTACCGTTTACAGCAGTTCAAATATCATTGGCAATGTTGGATCTGAAGTACAAGCCAATAGTAATAGGCTAGATAGGTCGAGGGTTAATTTAAAATTTGGAAAAGCATTCTATAATAATAATATAATTGTAACATTTGGTGGAGATCTAGACTTTAATTTAGGTGCTAGTTCTTCTGTACAAAGTGGAAATTTACAATGGCTGCCTGATGTAACAATAGAATTTATTTTAACCTCTGATAGAAAATTAAGGGCAATTATTTTCAGTAAAAATAGTTTGGATATTAGCGGATCTAGTTATGGTAGAATTAACAGACAAGGTGTTAGCATTTCTTATCGTCAAGACTTTGAAAAATTATTTGGTACAAAAAAAGAAGGAATAAAAGTAGCTCCACCTAATAAAGACTCAATAAAACAATAAAAAATACCTTCGCTACTTTATTATTTCAGTAGGTACTTTATAACACCCTTTCATCCGATAGATATAAAAATATCGAACTACTCCCCCATTTCGAACCTGATTAATTATTTGAGCTGGTTTTATTTCCTTAAAATAATTTCCATAAGTAAGTTGTACATCTAAAGGAAGATTAGACGGTACAATACAATATGCATCATCACCTATTGCTAGCTTCTTTCTGTCTTTATTAAGCCAAATAAATTTATGCAAATCTTTTAAAGCACCTACTCCTATTAAAGGTATCCCACTAGGTTTACTTACATAAAATTCAATATGACCTGCAGGAAACCATTGATTAGCGAGTATTACTGATCCTTTGTTCATTACTTTAGCATCAATGTCGTGTTTAACTATATTATTGAATTGAATACCAAAATCTTTCCAGCCAGATAAATCTAATGTTGGACAATATTCTCCATAATTTTGCAAATCATGGCTACCAAAATTTCGAGGTGAAAATCGAATAATGGCAATTCCAGTAAATAGTACTACAATAATGAAACCTAAAGCTATTTTTAACCAATTAGGATATATTTTATAAGTGCTTCGTTCAAGATAAACAGCAGCAATTAAAAAAATAGGAATATAGGCTGGTCCAGACCAGTGTGGCAATGTAGGATTGAACAAAGATATCCCCCAAAAAATCAACAACATCGGCACACTCATACAAAAAAGCCAAATAACAATACGCTTTTGTTTGAATCTAATTTTGTTAGACAATAATGCAATTATTGAAAAAATAAAAAGTATAAACAAAATCGGGTTCTGGTAAGCAATTTCTCCACCAATTTCTCTTAAAAGAGATTCCCACTGTATTCCTGTATTTGAAACTCGTTCTGAATGAAATTTATAAGTAATAAAATCATTCTTAAAATTCCAATAGAAAATAGGAATTGTAAAACATAATGTAATTAATGCAGCAAAATAAATTCTCCAGTTAGTTAACCAAGCTATTCTTTTGAATAAAATAAATAATCCAAAGCCAACCCACAAGTAAAGCCCATGCAC
>JBKJQV010000300.1:0-13587 GCA_046593815.1 Sediminibacterium sp.
GTTATTATGTATAGCACTGAGGGTGGAATGGATATTGAAGAAGTTGCCCATAATTCTCCAGAAAAAATATTTAAAGAATGGGTTCATCCAGGTGGCCCTTTACAAGGATTTCAAGCAAGAAAAATTGCTTTCAACCTCGGATTAAGTGGAGAAGCTTTTAAAAATTGCGTAAAGTTTGTTGCCAATTTATATAGAGCTTATGTTGGCTTGGATTGTGCAATGCTCGAAATAAATCCATTATTCAAAACCAGTGACGAAAAAATCATTGCCGTTGATTGCAAAATGAATATTGATGATAACGCTTTAATGCGTCATCCTGATGTTGCTTCATTAAGAGATGTTACTGAAGAAGATCCAACAGAAGTTGAAGCCGGGCAATACAACCTCAACTTTGTAAAATTAGATGGTAATGTAGGATGTATGGTAAATGGTGCAGGTTTGGCTATGGCTACTATGGATATGATTCAATTAAGTGGTGGACAACCAGCTAATTTCTTGGATGTAGGTGGTACTGCTAACGCTCAAACTGTAGAAGCTGGATTTAGGATTATTATGAAAGACCCGAATGTGAAAGCAATTTTGATAAATATTTTTGGTGGAATTGTTAGATGCGATCGTGTTGCTGCTGGTGTAATAGAAGCTTATAATAAACTAGGAAATATTAATATTCCAATTATTGTTCGATTACAAGGAACCAATGCAGTTGAAGCAAAGAAATTAATTGATGAGAGTGGATTAAAAGTTCAATCTGCGATACAACTTAGTGAAGCAGCAGATTTGGTGAAGAAAGCAGTAGCGTAGTAATATTATTCAGAACAGTAGATGCACAAATAGAATGTGTTTCTGCTGTTTTTTTTATTTATTGATCAAAACCCTACTTGTAATATTTTAACTTCTGTAATTGCACTTACTGTATAGTGTAAGCCTGTTTTTAATTCTATACAAGCATACCTTTTGCGACGCAAGGACCCTTTTCTAAATATTTTGCCGTTTTCTGTCATAAATAAAACACCTTCTGCTATACTCGATAATAATTGATACCCTTCTTTATTGTGTGTGTTATATTTACGTAGTACCGTTAACAACGCAATTTCACCATTAGCAGTAGCAGCAGGAGATTTCATTGATTTACGAAGAACTTTCTCTACATCCTTAGGGAAAATATTCACCTCAATAAAATCTTTTAGCAAACTGCTATAACAATTTTTCCATTCAATTCCATGCGCTTCTACCCTATTTTTAAATGCCTCAAATGTTAGCAAATGAGCTAATTCGTGTAATAAAGTAATTAAGAACTCGTATTTATTTAGATTCCCATTTACACTTATCCGATGATTAAGCCCTTGATGAGCATGCTTATAATCACCAAGTACAGATTTACGTTCTTTACTAACCGTAAGGTGTACTTTATAGACATGAAGAAAATGAATTATTTTTTCGAAACTCCCTTCGGGAAGATAATGCTTCAATTCATGCATTGAATGCTCAGTTACCGGCATTTTTAGATGGATTTAACCGTAATGAAATTTTAACTTCAATCCAAGTATAGATAAGATAAAGTGCCATACTAATAAAAAGCGCATTTACACTTTTGGTTTCCCCAGAAATATATAAATAAACAAAAGCAGCTGTACCTAAAACAAATAATTTTATAACAACTGAACTCATTACTACTCTTACCATTGCATGTGGATTGATATTATTCATGGATCTTATTTGCTTAGTTATACTAAATACGCAAATAATAAATAATAAAATATTAGCAACTATTACAACAATAGTATCTATGTTATGTGATTGAAGTGCTGACTTAAATACAACAGACAACCCATTTACAAATACCAAAAGAAAAATAAATGGTAAAAACAATCTTATTCTTTCTTTTTTCATTTTAATTGGTAGAAACTTATAAATAATTTAATCATTTGACGACTCCAGTTTGGGCATTATCAAAGGAATCGTATCAAGCAGATTTGGAGTATTTCCAGATAATACTTTTTTAACCCCTTCTATATATTGTTCTTTATAAAGAATAGCTTGTTCTAATGAGTCTGTACGTATTTTTAATAATTGCAGTGCAGTTCGGCTCTCTTTTGTGCCATAACCAGGGATATAGTATTTTAAAGGAGAAAATGCAATCAAAGCGATAGTTAAGCCAACAAGTAGAACAAATATGGTGCTTAGCCCTATATACACACTCAAACGCGATAATCTTAATGTAAGCATTTCCTCAAAACTATCGTCGTTCATTAATACCAATCGATAGGTATTTCTGAGGCGCTTGAATGTACTTTCGGGGTTTATCTTATCCATAATGCAAAAAACAGGTTAAAGGTAATGATTGGTGTGGTTTTCTGATTAATTGGACAAGAAATAACTGTATTTTTAAGCGATTTTATGTACAGATTAACCCATATTCATATAATTTGCTTAATAGCCATTTTTTCTATTTTCTATTTTGATGCTACAGCACAGTCTGGTTCTAGTATTGAATTGAAAAAGCCAGATAAATATCAAAACAGAAAACTTCCCTCTGAAAAAACAGGTGAAAAAAAGTTTACGGTATTAAAACGACTATATAATAATACTGTAAGTCATTACAATTATTATTTTAATGCAAATAATAAACTAAATGAAATTATTGAAAGAGCCATTGAGCTTCATGTTGACGATTACACAGAATTACTTTCATTTTATAATTATAGTTTAAATGAAACTTCAAATGGTCAGATTGATACAGTTATCAATAAATGTACAGCAGCCATTTTATTGCACGACCTTAGAAGTGATTGGGTAGACAGAACATACCTTTTATTAGGAAATGCATATATGCATCGAAAGGATTTTGATTCTGCAGCAATGGTATTTCAATTTATTAATTATGCGTTTGCACCAAAAGATGATGGATACGATATTCCAATTGGAAGCAATGAAAGTAGCGCCAATGGCGTATTTTCAATTTCCACAAATGAAAAAAGAAATATTTGGAAAAAAATTTCATCCAATCCACCCGCTCGAAATGAAAGTTTCTTATATCAGATTAGAAATTATATTGAACAAAATAAATTAGCAGAAGCTGAAGCATTATTAGAAATAATACGCATAGATAAACTTTTTCCTGAAAGACTAAAAACAGATTGGTATGAAATGGAAGCTTATCTGCAATACAATAGACAGAATAACGATAGTGCAGCGTTTTATATAATCAAATCATTAAACAACACTACCACTAAACTCGCTAAAGCAAGATGGGAATATCTTGCAGCACAATTACTTGAAAAATCTGGCAAAGATTCGGCATCAATTTATATGTATGAAAAAGCCATTCAACATACAACTGACCCAATTATGGAAGTTTATGCTAGGCTAAAAATTGTAAGTCTATCTGCAGATAAAAAACCTAACTCATTACAAGAAAACTTAAACCAGTTATTAGCATTAGCTAAAAAAGATAAATATGTTGGGTATCGTGATATTATTTATTATGCTGCGGCTAAACTAGAATTGAAAAGAAAAAATTTTTCAGCTGCAGAAAAACATTTACTTAAAAGTATTGAAACTTCAGAAAATAATGAATTGCAAAAACAAAAGAGTTACTTATTATTAGGAGACGTTTCTTATTCTACAAAAAAATATATCAAATCTGCAGGATATTATGATAGTATTCGAATAGTCTATTTAAAAGAAATAGATCAAGATAGGGTAAACAATCGAAAGCCTTCACTAGACACTATTGCAATTAATGTTTTTATAATAAATAAAGAAGATAGTCTTCAGAAAATTGCAGCAATGCCAAATGCAGAAAGAACATTATTTTTAAAAAACAAACTGAATAAATTAAGAAAAGAAAAAGGATTAAAAGAAACGGATATAGAAGTTTCTTATGGAGGAGGACTTACAGCTAGTATTGCTGATGACATTTTTAAATCTACTAATTCAGATGAGTTTTATTTTGCAAGTAGTTCATTAAAAACCAAGGGGATAAATGAATTTAAGGCAATTTGGGGAAGCAGGCCAAATATTGATAACTGGAGAAGAAAGTCTGCAATAGATCGGTCTTTTAATAATCCTACAGAAATTACTTCAGATGTTCTAATTAAAGAAAATCCAAAAGAAAATAAAGAAATAGAACTAAGTATAGAAGCTCTCACAAAAGAACTTCCACTCAACTCATTAACCATTAATACATCTAATGAAAATATTCTGAATGCATTAATGAGGAATGCCTATATTTTTCAATATTATTTACAGGACTATCCTACTGCAATTGAAACTTATGAAGAAATATTAAACCGTTTTGCAACGACTGTTCCTTCTGAGGCACTTTTATTTTACCTTAATAATTGTTATAACAAAATTGGAGCATACAATAAAGCCGACTCATTAATTAAAATATTGAATTCTCAATATCCTAATGGAAAATTCACAAGAAAAATAAATATAAATAACAAAAAGAATACACTTACTCCTTCGGAAACAATGTATGAAGATATTTATCGTTCCTTTTTAGAAGGAAATTTTGAATATGCAAAAGAAAAGAAAATTCAAGCAGATCAACAATTTGGTAAAAATTATTGGACCCCTCAATTATTATACATCGAATCTATTTATTATATAAAACAGCGGCAAGACAGCATTGCTATTAATAGATTGCAAAGTATAAACTCCTTATTCCCAAAAACAGAAATGGCTGTTAAAGCAACCACGATGATTAATGTTTTAAGTAGAAGGAATGAAATTGAATTGTATCTAGCAAATTTAGAAATTGAACGACCTACAGAAATAGTTGCCAGAAATACAGATTTAAACAGCACCAATACAACTAATATAGCTTTAGCTAATAAAGATAGTTTAATAAACACATCTAAAATAAAAGCACCACTTCCATCATCAATTGTGGTTACTGCGATTCCATTAGCACCAATTTTAGCTGATCATTTTAATTTTAATGCTACAGATTCACAATATGTTGTTCTATCATTGAATAAAGTAGATCCGATTTTTGTTAGTGAAGCAAAAAACGCTTTTAATCGATTTAATAAAGAGCGATACTATGGTCAAAATATCCCAATATCTACAATAGCTATTAATGATACTTTACAATTTTTGCTAATTGGAGCTCCATTTGCCAATTCCGCTGATGCAGTTACTTATATTGAAAGAACAAAACCATTAACAAATGCCAGAATTGTACCTTGGTTAACAGCCGACAAGTATAATTATAGTTTTATTAGTACAGCTAACTTAATTTTACTACGCAAGCAAAAAAATCCATCGGCATATATGGATTTTCTTCATGCCTTATTTCCTGATAAATTTTAACTATTTTCAGTTTTATATGCCAAAACTCTTAACTAGCTTTAACCATCTTATTTAGCACTTTATGAAAAAATCTGTTCGGATATTCTGGCGTATATTTTTTGGGGGATTCGCTTTTGTAATTGTGCTTTTAGTAATGCTTAATTATGGATGGATTGGAAGTATGCCCGACTTGAATGATATAGAAAATCCTACAGCATCATTGGCTAGTCAGGTTTATGCTGAAGATGGAACATTAATGGGCAAATATTATATTGAAGACCGTGTGAATGTTTTGAGTAAAGACATCAATAAAAATGTATATAATGCATTAGTTGCTACCGAGGATAAACGTTTTTATGATCATAGTGGTATTGATGCAAGAGCTCTTGCAAGGGCTTTTTTTTATTTAGGAAGTGAAGGAGGTGCCAGTACTATAACCATGCAGACTGCTAAAAATTTATTCACCGAAAACTGGAGTACCAAGAATTTTGTTTTAAGGGCTTTACAAAAACTAAAAGAAGGAATTATTGCTATTAAACTCGAAAGCAATTTTACCAAAGAGGAAATCTTAACCCTTTACCTAAACACTGTTGCATTTAGTAATAATATTTTTGGAATAAGAAATGCCTCAACTTCTTTTTTTCAGAAAGAACCAGACCGTTTAAATGTAGAAGAGGCTGCAGTATTAATTGCAATGATAAATGCTCCTGGCATATATAACCCTTTAACAAATCCTAGAAGATCTTTAGAAAGAAGAAATTTAGTTTTAAATAGAATGGTAAGTATGAATTATTTATCTGCTGCAAAAGCAGAAATATTGAAAATAAAACCAATTGAAACTAATTACAAAAAATTAGATGAAAAAAACGGTCTTGGTCCTTATTTTAGAATGATATTAGGAGAAGAAATGAAAAAATGGTGTAAGGAGCATAAAAAAAATAATGGAGATGGGTACGATTTATTTAGAGATGGATTAAAAATTTATACTACAATTAATCCAAGGATGCAATTATATGCAGAAGAGTCAGTAGCGAAACATATTAGCTATATGCAGAAACTATTTAATACACAATCTAATATTAAAGGCGGAAGCGTTTGGAAAGGGTATGAAAGAGTGTTAGAACAAGCAATGAAGCAAACTGATCGTTGGAGGAATTTAAAAAAAGATGGACTTTCGGATGATGAAACAAAAAAAACCTTTTATGAAAAAATACCAATGCACGTATTTGCATGGAACAATGCAAGAGGAAAAGATACTTTGATGACCCCATTTGATTCGATCAAATATCATCGCCAAATGTTACAAGCAGGGTTTATGGTAATGGATCCTCTGAACGGACAAATCAAAGCTTGGGTTGGAGGAATTGATTTTAAAACATATAAATACGATCATGCCAATATCAATACAAAAAGGCAGGTTGGCTCTACAATTAAACCACTACTATATAGTTTGGCTATAGAAGAAGCAGGATTTACTCCCTCTACAGAAGTACAAGATGTTCAACAAAGTTTTGGTAGTTATGGTATGGTTCCGAATACTGGTAAAACCTGCACTGGTGGAACAATGCCGATGGCGTTGGCTTTGGCAAAGTCTAGAAACTGTGCATCGGCTTATATTCTAAAACAATTAGATAATACAGCTAATAATGGTGCAAAAAGATTTGTAGAGTTTCTTCAAAAATGCGAATTACCTACAAAAATTAATCCCTATCCATCTATTGCATTAGGTGCTTGTGAAATTTCATTATTCGAAATGATGCAAGCATATAGTATGTTTCCTGGAAGAGGGTTTAATGCAAAACCAATGTACATTACTAGAATAGAAGATAGAAATGGAAATGTATTAGCAACTTTTACTCCTAAACGTAAAGAAGTAATCAATGATGTTACTGCGTATTCAATTATTAAAATGATGCAAGGTGTTATGACTTTTGGAACTGGTGCTGGAATTGGGCAATATAATTTACCAAATGGATTAGAAATTGCTGGCAAAACTGGTACAACAAATGATAATAGTGATGCATGGTTTATGGGATATACTCCTCAATATCTTGCAGGTGGATGGGTTGGTTGTGACGACCGCTTTATCAGATTTAATGGCGAAAATTTAAATGGCCAGGGAGGCAGGGCTGCGATGCCTATATGGGCTTACTTTTTTGATAAAGCTGCTGCTGATGCTAATTGTGGAATTGACACTAAACTTACATTCATTAAACCAGAAATGATGAGTAATGATATAAATATTGATTTTATTAATGGCACTAAAGAAATATTAGGTGGTGAAGGAGAAGATTTAGGAACCGGAACCTCAAAAGATTACGAAGTTCCAAAAGATATTAAAGTAGAAGAAGTTGGACCAGAATCTCAAATAATTTTGGAATCTGGTAAAAAAATAATTGATCCAAAAGATATCAAAAAATCGCCTACTATCCAACAAATTACACCAATAACTAAACCCACTATAAAACAAACAGAAAAACCAAAAGCAGAAATGCCAAAAAAGCCTGGTGGTGGAACAAAAGAACTTATTTAATCAATTGAAATTATTCCAAAATGCTGGTTTAATCCTTTAGATGAATTATAAATAACATTCATCAATTCATTGCCATACTTCGAATAAAGAATGGAAATATTATCGTGCCTTTCTTGTAAACTTTCGTTTGGAAATAAACTCAACTTTAAGTGAGTTATTTGATTAGTAATGTTTGAGAACTTTTCTTTTTCAGCTCGCAACATTTTTTTCTCAACCCCTGTCAATTTCTTAATTGCCTTTGTTTTTAATGATTGAACATGAGCAACAAGACTAACATCAATCTTATCAACTAACAATTCTACTCTATTATACAATACTACTGTTTCTTCTATTTCTTTTGAAAGGTCTACTTGATTATCACTAATTTCCTTTACTTTATCATTAATCAATTGCTGCGTTTTAAAAAACAAATTTTCTTTTTTAATCAACAGATTATCCAACTTTGCTTGTTTTTCTTTATTAATAAATAAAAAAGAATTCCTTAAAATCAATACTGGATATGAAACCCCAGCTGAATTAAATACATTTTTCAACTCCAACCAATATGCCAATTCGCCTCCGCCACCAATAAAAGCAATATTGGGTAAAATAGTTTCTTGAAACAACCCTCTAAGAATAACATTTGGACTAAACCTTTCGGGATTACTTTTAAGTTCAGCTAAAATTTCAGTTTCAGAAAAAACTAAACCCAAAGCCTGAATTTGGTATTCGTTATTAATTAATTCAATCCTTTCCCGTTTATCATCAATTAAGTAGAACAGATTTATTGGTCTGCCTGCAGCTTGAACCTTATAATTAACCGATAATTCAGAAGCGGTTGTTTTTACAATTGAATGAGAGAATTGCTCTACTAATTCTTTTTCAATAATAGGAATAAAACTGGCTTTTAATGCGGAATTATCAGGAATAACAATTACTACCCCATAATCTGCAAACAAATGATTTACCAATTCAAGTGTTGCTTTTTGAATAGTTTTTCCTAAAGTATAGCATAATTTAAATAACTCAGCCAACGAATTCCCAAAAGGCAACACACCTATTTGCCCTTCTATTGAATGTATTATTTGAATGAACTGCTTATCTACCTTCATTCTTCCAACAGCTCCTGTTTGCTTGGTTTCCCATTTAAGTTTTTCAGTGCCAACATTTATAAACCCTAATTCATCAATATCTGCATCTTCACTTCCCATATAATATACAGGAACAAATTTAGCCTCAGGTATTGAGCTTGATAATTCTTCCGCCAATTTTACTGCGTGCATTATTTTATAAATAAAATACAAGGGGCCAGTAAAAATATTGGGTTGATGGGCTGTTGTTATAGTATAAATATTCTCATTTAAAAGCAATTCAATATTAGCAGTCACTTTTTTTGAAGCTGCTATTCCTTCGTATTGAACTTTTAAAGCATTGACCAATAAAACTCTATCTGTTTGAACATTTTTCCGAGCAGCTACTGCCTTTTTTACTCCATCAAGTGTAGGAGCAAATTCATAAAATGGTTTTAATAAATCTGATTGACTAAGATAATCAGTAACTATTTTAGCAAAATAGCCAGTTGTTTCGTAAGGCAAATAAGATGTGGTAAAATCCATATAGTTTAGTAAAAATACAACTTCATTAATGCTATCCTAACCATTTATACAATTAGTTGAAACGGTCGGGATTAAATGGATTAATATCGGTGCTTTCAGGTTGCTCTAGTATAATTTCACTAACCAATTTACCAGTTCCTGCACCTAGACTCAAACCAACCATTGAGTGACCAGTAGCTATTACTAAATTATCCCATTTAGCAGTTTTACCGATATATGGCAAACCATCTGCAGAGCATGGCCTAAAACCATACCAAACTTTATCAATAGAAGGCATTGGAATATCAAATTCAGGGTAGAATCCCTTCACTGCATTCAACAGTCCTTTTACTCTATTCATTCTAGGTGGTGTTTTGGTTGAAGTTATTTCCATTGTACCTCCAAAACGAATTTTATTTCCATCCATAGGTGTTAATGCTGCTCTTCCCTCTACCAATACAGCCGGATAATTAATTTTGTATGGAGAGTTTTCTAAAGTAACAGAATAGCCTCTACCAGGCATTAATAAAATATCTACATTAAGTTGTGCAGCCAATTCCCTACTCCAAGAACCAGTAGCTAATACAAATGCATCTGCATTATAGAAATCCTTGATAGTCTTTATCCCTACTATTATTCTTCCTTTCTTTTCAAACCCGATAACTTCTTCTTCCTTTATAAATTTTACTCTTCGTTTTTGTAAGAGACTAAACAAATTTGTCATTAATAAATTTGGATACAAATGTGCATCACAATTAAATAAAACGGCACCCTTGGCATTTATTCTGGTATGTGGCTCTAAGGCCTGTAATTGATTGTAATCAAGTAGTTCAGTATCATTTAAACCAAGCTCATGAGCTTTCTCAACCAAATGTTTACACTTTTCGGCCCCTGCCTCTGTCTGAAATATTTCTAACAATCCCTTTTGTTCATAGGCAAAAGAAAAACCTGGAATAGCATTCCATTCTTCATATTTCTTTTTACTAAGAATAGCGATATCTCTTAATGGAATTGCAGCACGTTCTACATGCTCAGGAGTGGCAATTTGCATGAATTTTAACCCCCATTTTATCAAACTCCAATCTAAACGAGGTTGAACGTAAAATGGACTCTGTGAGTTCCACATCCATTTTAATCCTTGTTTAACTATACCAGGTGTTGCTAAAGGAACAAAGTGACTAGGACAAACATATCCAGCATTTCCATAAGAGCAATTATTCGAAAAATCGTTTTTATCAATAACGGTTACATCAACGCCTTGCTCATTCAAATAAAACGCACTACTTAATCCAATAACTCCTCCTCCAATTATTATTACTTTCATTAATACTAATTTGAAAATTTTTGGGAAATTACACAAAAAAACTGCTTCTCTAGCAGGAACTTAGCTGCTTTACATCTTTATTATTAACTTAGCTTATTACAATTGCTTTTATGGAAACATATGGAAAAATTTTATTGGTTGCTATGCCTGCATTTCTCTTGTTGGTTTTAATTGAAAAATGGTGGGGACAGCGCAAAGGGAATGATACAGTTCGTACTATTGACATGATCTCTAGTTTAACTTCTGGCATTACCAATTCTACTAAAGATGTACTAGGTTTAAGTATCGCAGTGATTGGTTATGATTGGATGGTTAACCATTGGTCCCTTGTTCATATTAATTCCTCTTTTGTAGTGTATTTAATTGCATTTATCGCATTAGACCTCACAGGATATTTAGTCCATAGAATAGATCATGAAATTAATTTTTTCTGGAATTCTCATTTAATACATCACAGTAGTGAAGATTTTAATTTGGCTTGCGCTCTTCGACAAAGTATTTCTTCTTTTTTTAAGCTTTTCACTATTTTTCTTTTACCAGCAGCATTATTAGGAGTTCCAACTCAAGTAATAGCTGTTGTTGCACCGCTTCATTTATTTGCACAATTTTGGTACCATACACAACATATTAATAAAATGGGTTGGCTAGAAAATATAATTGTTACACCTTCTCATCACAGAGTACATCATGCATTAAACCCAGAATATTTGGATAAAAATTATGGACAAATTTTTATTTTTTGGGATAAATGGTTCGGTACGTTTCAAGAAGAATTACCAAATGTTAAACCTGTATATGGCATAACTAGACCAGTAAAAACATGGAACCCAATTAAAATTAATTTCATGCATTTGTGGCTATTAACAAAAGATGCATGGCATACTAATAACATAAAAGACAAATTTACTATTTGGTTCAAACCCAATGGCTGGAGGCCTGCTGATGTTGCAGCTAAATATCCTGTTTATAAAATTGAAGACCCATATCAATATCAGAAATATGATACTCCGGTTAGTAATCAGTTTGTAGTTTGGGTTTGGATTCAGTTTGCAATTTTAATTTTACTAATTAGTTATCTATTTGGCAATATTGCAAATATTGGAAGTCCCGGTATTTTTTACTATGGCGCTTTTATTTACTTATTTGTTTATGCTTACACAGAGTTAATGGATGGAAATAGCAATGCTTGGATATGGGAAATAGCAAAATTACTTGTAGGATTTGTACTACTATATCAAACCAAGGATTGGTTTGGAGCTGGTAAACTTTGGAACGGCATTCCTTATTTCTTAGCTATTTATTTTACTGTTTCAACAGGTATTACTTTTTGGTTTATTAAAAGTAATACCAGGGAAATTACGATTGCATGATAATTTATTGCAAATCATTGCTATTAAAACTCATTGGCAATAAACTTGAAGCATTGGCCAATACTTGAACCTTCCCTTCCATTCCGCTTAGAATAATGCGGATAGGGTGTTTGAACCTTGTTTCAAATTCTAATAAACTTTGTCGGCATAAGCCACAAGGTGAAACAGGCCGATTACTTTCGCCATTTAAATTATTGTAACTAATGGCTAAAGTATCAATTGCAGTATTTGGATATATCGAAGAAAGTGCAGAAAGCAAAACTCGTTCAGAACAAATTCCAACAGGATAGCTTGCGTTTTCTTGGTTGCTTCCATTAATGGTTTCTCCATTTACTAATAAAGCAACTGCGCCTACATTAAAATTAGAATATGGTGCATAAGCAGTTGAAGTAACTAATCTAGCTTTTGCTAAAAGTGCAGCACTGTTTTTATCCAGGTCCTCAATAGAGTCATACTCTTCATAAGTAAATTGTATTTCTTTTTTCGTCATCCTTGAAGTTTCAATATTTTAAATAATTACTTTGAAAATACGCTTCCAACGTGGTCCCTTCTCCCAACTAAACCATATCAATGAAGCTTTCCCCACGATATTGGTTTCTGGAACAAAACCCCAAAAGCGACTATCCTGACTTCTATGCCTGTTATCGCCCATCATCCAATAATAATTAAACTTAGGTATATAAGAATTTGTTTCCTTACCATTGATAATGAATTTGCCATTCACTTCTTCAAGCGTATTTTTTTCGTATACAGTAATCAATCTTCTATACATTTCTATTGTTGATGCGTTTACTACAATTGCTTCGCCAGATTTTGGAATTTTAATTGGACCATAATTATCTAATGTATAAGGATAATTAGCATCATCATTTGGGAAAAACATTCCAACATGGGTATCAACATATCTGACCATAGTAACTACATTGGGTTGAGCTTTTACTCTTGCAGCTTCGCTTAAAGTCATATTAAACACAAAAGTTGTTTTATCGGGCCCTAACGAAAATTGTCCTTTTGCATCTTCTGTATCAATTCCTAATTCTTGTTTTAAAAAATCATCTGAAAATCCTGTGCCATTAGTAGTTACAATGTATTCCGTTTGAGCTCCAGGTGGAACATATGCTGGTTGATTGTTTACAAATAGTTCAGCATTTTTCACCTGAATAATATCACCCCCAACACCAACACAACGTTTAATGTAATTATCAGTTTTGTCCATCGGATGCACTAATATTGGATACTCGGCCATTAATGCTTCTCTATTGCCTTTATACTGACTACTTCTTAATACTTCGTAGTAAGTTATTTTACTTCCAAAATCGGGCAGGTTAATAATAGTATCTCCCGCTGGGAAATTAAAAACTACTGCATCATTTCTTTTAACATCTGCAAAAGCAGGCAATCGCTTATAGGGCAATTGAACTTCTTTTATATAAGAAGGTGTAGTTAAAGAAAATGGCATTGTATTGTGAACAAATGGAAATGATA
>JBKJQV010000335.1:0-4111 GCA_046593815.1 Sediminibacterium sp.
CCTAACCAAATACCTGTTAATCCACCTGAGATAAATAAACTTACAAATCCAATTGCAAACATCATTGCTGGAGTAAAGCGAATATTTCCTCTCCACAAAGTAGTTAACCAGTTAAATACTTTAATAGCAGATGGTACAGCAATTAATAATGTAAGTAACACAAACACCGATCCTAAGAATGGATTCAATCCGGTTACAAACATATGGTGTGCCCAAACTAAGAATGCAAGAATTGCAATTGCAAACAATGAACCTACCATAGCCATGTATCCGAAAATAGGTTTACGAGAATTTACCGATAATATTTCTGATACCATACCCATTGCAGGTAAAAGAATAATATACACTTCGGGGTGTCCTAAGAACCAAAATAAATGTTGATATAAAATTGCACTACCACCTTCATTTGGTAAAGCCCCTACACCATTTACAAAAATATCAGATAGATAAAAACTAGTTCCAAAATTTCTATCAAAAATCAATAAGATAAATCCAGAAAATAAAACTGGGAATGATAATACGCCTAAAATTGCAGTGAAAAATAAAGCCCAAATAGTTAGTGGCAATCTTGTCATACTCATGCCCTTTGTGCGCATGTTTAATATTGTAGCTATATAGTTCAATCCACCTAATAAAGAAGACACAACGAATAACGCCATAGATACCAACCAAAGATCCATACCAGTTTTAGAACCAGGAGACGCATCACCCAAAGCACTTAATGGAGGATAGGCAGTCCAACCACCGCTAAATGGACCAGTTTCTACAAACAAAGAAGATAACATTACTATACTTGCAGTAAAGAAAAACCAATAGCTCAACATATTCATAAATGGAGATGCCATATCTCTAGCACCTACTTGTAATGGAATTAAGAAATTAGCAAATGTTCCACTCAATCCAGCAGTTAATACAAAGAATACTAATACAGTTCCGTGTGTAGTAACCAATGCATAATATGCAGCTGGTGTAATTTTACCACCCTCAGCCCATTTACCTAAAATATCTTGCAACCAAGGAAAACTAGTGTCTGGATATCCTAATTGCAAACGAAACAGCACACTCATTAAACCACCCAATACTGCCCATACCATTCCTGTAATTAGGAATTGCTTTGCAATCATTTTATGATCCTGACTAAATACATATTTAGTAATGAACGTTTCATGATGATGGTGTTCATGCTGATGATCACCATGAGCATCATGGTGCGTAGCAACATGTGCTACTTCTGATTGATCGTGTAAAACTGCTTCGTTACTCATACACTGTTTCTTTATTTTTTAAAACAACATTGTTAATGCAATGTTGACTTGTTCTACATTTTTGCGATAACTTTTGATGAAGCTTCAACAGGTTTTGCTGCAACTTCAATAGGCTTTGCTGCTGATGGATCTTTATCAGGAAAAGCAGTGTAATAATATGGCTTCATTGTTACCATTTTAGCATCATATTCTTCTTGATCCAATACTTCAATTATTCCTTTCATAGAATAGTGAGAGTTACCACACATTTGATCGCAACTTATTTCATAAACGAAGTTGGGATTTTGGGTAATTTCTTTCATTTCCTTGGTAGTGTACTTTGGAGTAAACCATAATGTGGTAGGTATACCAGGCACGGCATCCATCTTCATACGAAAATGAACTAACCCAACATCATGAATTACATCTCTTGAACCTATGATAAATTTAACGGGCTTACCTTTTATTAAATACATTGTTTGTTCCATCACAATATCATCTTGTGCTAATTTATCTTCCCATATTAATCCTAACGAATTAGAGGCGTTGTCGATGTTTTTGAAATACTTTTTACCGAAAGTTCCGTCTTTACCCGGGTAGCGAAAAATCCATCCAAACTGTTTGCCCGTAACTTCAACTACCATAGCATTTTTAGGAGGCTCGCCTGTAAATAAAAACCAGTTACGCAATCCAATAACAACCAACACTGTTAGAACAATTGCAGGAATAACAGTCCAAATAATTTCTAATTTATTGCTGTGTGCAAAGAAATACACTTTTCTATTTTCACTTTCTTGGTATCTGTATGCAAACCAAAAAAGTACAACTTGTGTTCCGATAAAAACAATTCCTGTAACAGCTACCGTTACCATTAACATAGAGTCTACCCTAGCCCCTTCAACACTTGCTGCATCATGTGCCATTAATGTTTTACCGAAATAGACATCATTACAATACCATACACCTATTAAACCAAGTACTAGGAATACAACCATTAAAAAGCCATTTATTTTATTATCCTGTTTACGGCTTTTTTCTTCTCCTTTTAAAACTGCTACATACTCACTTGCTTTGGCGATCTGAAAGATGACCAAAAAAACCAGTATCGTTACCGCGATGATTAAATACATTGTCATAGTGCTATCTATATTATATTCTAACGATTAATTTACCTAAATGTTTAATTATACTTGATGTATAACACTTTCTTTTAAGTATGGATGAAATTTAGGAATCAATGGTTTGCTTGCCAATGATTTTCCTACAAAGTATATCATCATTCCTACAAAGAAACTTAGTATGCCAAAATCTAACCAACCTAATTCTACCGATTCCTTCATTAATGAACCCATCACCATCTGATAAAAATCGATCCAATGACCAAAGATGATTAATACTGCCATAAAAGTTACTAATGTGTAATTTCTTTTAGCTGCACGCTTCATCAATATCAACAAAGGGCATAAGAAGTTGATGATTAAATTGAAAAAGAAAACTCCTTTGTATGCGCCTTGAACTCTATGTTTAAAGTAAACAGTTTCTTCAGGAATATTCGCGTACCATATCAACATATATTGTGAGAACCATAAGTAGGTCCAGAAAATAGAAAACGCAAACATGAATTTTCCAATATCATGTAAATGTTCCTGACTAGTTAACTCTAAATATCCTTTGTTCTTTAAATAAATTACCCATAAAGCAATAAGCGACATGCCTGCAACAAAAGAACTTGCAAATGTGTACCAGCTATACATAGTGGAATACCAATGCGCATCTAAGCTCATCATCCATAACCAAGGAACAGTTGACCCTACAGTTAAACCAAACCAAACGGTAAATAGAGCAGCTCTTACAGTTCCGCGTAAAATAAATTTACCACCAGTTTCATTGTTCATTGCATGCTCATCCGCTTCTTTACTTAATTGGCGAATTCTCCAACCTAAAAAGCTCCATAGTCCTATTACAAGTGTAGTCCAAATAACAAAGAACTTGGGATTTAAAAATCCAGATTTACCTAAAAGAATTGGATCATTTGCAACTGCTTCTGCATCTAACCAATGATAGATATGGTGTTTGTGACCTAAAACTATATACATTAATACAGCAAAAGTAATTGTACCAAATATTGGCACCATAGTAGAAATAGCTTCCGGTATTCTACGGAAGGTTTGAGTAAATCCAGCCTGACCTAATGTAGTAACACAAATAAAGAACATACTAGCATTACAAATTAATGTCCAGAAGATAGTATTGTACATTAGTGTACCCCAAAAATGAACTTGTTCATGTTCATCGGAGCTAAATCCTTTTGTAAACATTCCATACAACAATGCAACTAAACCTAAACCCATTAGGGCAAGGGACCAAGTTTTCATTTTGCCAGGAACTTCAAATTGTGTTCTTAAAGATGCCATCGTTACTCTTTTAGTTCAGTTATACTGATTTGCTTAATTTATTTTGCTACTACTGCTACCGCTGTAGCTGCTGGTGCCGCTGATTTTCCTTCTTTTTGTTTTGATTTGATATAGGAAATAATCATCCAACGTTGTTTACGACTCAATTGAGACGCATAAGAACCCATCAAATTTTTACCATATGCTACAGAATAAAACATTTGTCCAGCTGGCATTGCTTCATACTTAGCATCTCCAACCAATGCAGCAGGTTTTGCAGCATAAGGTCCATTTCCATCTTTATATAATGGACCATTTCCTTTTAAATTAGCTCCGTGACAAACTCCGCAGTTCACTAAAAACAAACGCTCTGATTCATCATACTGTGCAGTAGTTAAAGAATCATAAGGATTCTTAACCTGTTTAGATGCAAAGTAATTAGTAGTATCACCTGCAGCATCTTTAGGAATATGA
>JBKJQV010000356.1:0-3074 GCA_046593815.1 Sediminibacterium sp.
CTGTATTTCTCCAAGAACAAATAAAATAGTACTAGATGATTTCTGCCAAAAAATGAATTACCAAGCAGTAGGTTTTTGGGCATTGGATGGAGGCGATGAGCCCATTTACCATACCAATGTGATGATGTGTGTAGCAGATGAATACGTGGTGATTTGTTTAGACTCAATTAAAGATGAAGCAGAAAGAAAATTAGTGCTGGATACAATTACTTCAACTAAAAAAACAATTATTGAAATTGGGTTTGAGCAGATGAATCATTTCGCTGGAAATATGCTTCAGGTACATAACAATAAAGGAGAAAGATTTTTAGTAATGTCCTCACAGGCTTATCATTCATTAACAAAAGAACAAGTAGCTGCAATTGAAACTTACAATCAGATTATTCATTCAGATATAACCACTATAGAAACTAATGGTGGAGGAAGTGCACGTTGTATGATGGCCGAAGTTTTTTTAGTTTTAAAGTAGACTAATTAATAAAACTTTTACGAACACCATTTTCAAAAGCATGAGGGTTGTAATTGAGTTCCTTAATAGCTTTATCTATTTTTAATCCAGATTTCTTAGCCCTACTTACAGGCTCAGGAAAGCTGGTACTATTTACCTCCTCAATTAATTGAAGGTTAAGACCCAATACTTTAGCTACAATAATTGCCATTGTATATGGAGTACAAATATCTTTACCTGCTAAATGATATTCGCCTTGTTTTTTTAATAAAATAATTTGTTCAATTCCCCAACATATGTCTACAACAAAAGTGGGAGTTCGGAATTGGTCATTTACAACTTTAATAGTTTTACCAACTTGCAAATTTTGCGCTACCCATTGTATAAAACTATTCCGCATGCCTTTCATTTGAGCACCATATATAAATACTGGTCTAATTATAGTGTATAAAAGCGAAGAAGACTTAACTGCGTTTTCTGCTAACAATTTGCTTCTACCATAAAAATTTAAAGGATTTGGAATAGCTGTTTCACTATGTGGCCCATCTTCACCAAAAATAAAATCGGTAGATATATAAATAAAATGAGCACTTATTTTTTCGGCGGCTTCGATTAAATATTCTGTAACAGTAAAATTATTTAATAAACATGCCGCTTGATCATTTTCACATTCATCAGGTTTGCTCATTGCTGCAGAATGTACTATTACATCTGGTTTTAAATTATTGATAATATAATTCAAAGAACTAACATCTGTTAGTTCAAGAAAATGATAAATAATAGAATAATTAGAGAATAATTGACCATCAATTCTGTGCGAACAATGCACTTCAAACCCTTTATTATAAAGGAATACAGCTAAATGCTGTGCTAAAAAACCATTCCCACCAGTTATAAATACCTTCATGCTACAATGCTACGGAAAAAGATTACTACGCCCTAAATTTTTGATTAAATTTCAATTCCTTACTTTTGATACTCCGTGTAACAAATACACATTATTTTGATACGATGTATTCGTCTTACATTTGACTACGAATAGAAAAAAAACAATGGCAGAAAAAAAAGTTACAAAAATAGGGGTACTTACTTCAGGAGGGGATTCGCCCGGAATGAATGCAGCTATAAGAGCAGCAATAAGAACAACTACCTACTATGGTTTAGAAGCATATGGCATTATGAGAGGATATAATGGAATGATTGAAGATGAAATCATTAAAATGGAATCTCGTTCTGTTGCAAATATTATCCAACGCGGAGGAACCATTTTAAAGACAGCAAGAAGCAAAGAATTTTTTGAGTATGAAGGTCGAAAAAAAGCTTATGAAAATCTAAAAAAGCGAGGTATTAATGGATTGGTAATAATTGGAGGTGATGGAAGTTTTAAAGGTGCTCAAAAGTTCAGCAATGAATTTGATATTCCATGTATAGGTATTCCAGGAACAATTGATAAAGATATTGCTGGAAGTGATTTTACTATTGGATTTGATACTGCTGTTAATACTGCTGTTGAGGCAATTGATAAAATTAGAGATACTGCAGATGCGCATGATCGGTTGTTTATAGTTGAAGTAATGGGTAGAGATGCAGGATACATTGCTTTACACAGCGGAATTGCAACAGGTGCAGAAAATATATTAATACCAGAAACAAAGACCGATATTGAAGCTTTAATAGAATCATTAAATGAAAAAAAGAAGCGACACAAATTGGTAAATTTAGTAGTAGTAGCAGAAGGAGATGAATTTGGAGGAGCCAATGAAATAGCAGAAATTATTAAACGAAGGATACCTTCAGCCGAAACACGTGTTTGCATTTTAGGTCATATACAAAGAGGTGGTTCTCCTAGTTGTTTAGATCGGTTAATTGCTAGTAGAATGGGGTTTCATGCTGTTGAGTGTTTAATAGAGGGCAAACACAATGTTATGGTTGGTATTGTAAATAATAAAATGCATTACACGCCACTTGATAATGCAGTAAAAGCTAAACAAAAGATTTCGGAAGATTGGTTTAGAATTGTGAAAATTCTAGCTAGTTAAATTTAAACTAACATTCAAATTAATAATATGTCAAAAAACTTAGACAAATACCTGTACAAGAATATGGATAAAGAAGCAGGTATCAAACACGTTTCTCATAAAACAAAAATTGTTGCAACTGTTGGACCAGCATGTGATACCTATGAAAAATTATTAGAGCTAGTGGTTGCAGGTGTAAATGTTTTCAGGCTCAACTTCTCTCATGGAAGTCACGAAGACAAATTAATGATAATAGAACATATTAGAAATATCAATAAAACACAGCCCTTTAACATTGCTATTCTTGCAGACTTACAAGGTCCAAAATTGCGTGTTGGCGAAATCGAAAACAATGCTTTAGAAGTTAAAGCAGGTGATATTCTCACTTTTACCAATGAAAAATGTTTAGGTACATTAGAAAAAATTTATGTCTCCTACCCTAACCTAGCTGGAGATGTAACTATGGGCAATATCATCTTAATTGATGATGGAAAATTAGAAGTAAAAGTAGTTAGCATTGAAAAAAATGGTGATGTAAAAGTGGTTGTAACACTTGGCGGAATTCTATCTTCTAAAAAAGGAATCAATCTTCCTGATACAAAAATTTC
>JBKJQV010000163.1:0-4582 GCA_046593815.1 Sediminibacterium sp.
ACTAAATAACAAAATAGAGGTAATATTTTTAGATATTACCTCTATTTTGTTATTTAGTAAATAATCCTTAGCCTCATCGGTATTGGTAAATACTTTTTCTAATGTTAAAAATGAAATTCTATTACAATATTCTTGTATTATCTGCAATGCCAATGGCTCGTCATCTATTGCAATACATTTTATCATAATAAAGTGTTTATATCGAGTTTAACTAAATAGTACCCATTTTGTTCTGACGCTATTAACTGATGTTTATTAGGATATAATAAAACAAGTCTACGTTTCACATTATTAATTCCTATACCAGTATTTTCCATCAAATTATTCTCAGATTGAACAATAAAATTAGTTGAAGTAAAGTGAATTGTAGCACCTTCTGATTTTATATGAATTACTATGCTACTTTTTTCTTTAGTACTGATACCGTATTTGAATGCGTTTTCAACAAAAGGAATAAATAAGAGTGGTGCAATTAAAAGTTCACCAGTATTCCCTTCAATTGTAAAATCAACGGTAACTTTTTCTGTAAGTCGTACTTGTTGTAAATCGATGTAGTTATGTAAAAAATCTATTTCGTTTTGTAATGGAACTAAATTCTGCTCTGTTTCAGATAAAATATACCTCATGATGGAAGAAAGTTTCATTACAGCAGGTGCTGTTTTTTCACTTCTTACAATGGCAAGTGAGTAAATATTATTTAACGTATTAAAAAAGAAATGTGGGTTTACTTGAGATTTTAAAAAAGAAAGTTCTGTATTTAGTTTTTCGTTTTCGGTTTCTTTCCTGTTTTGTTCTGTTTCTAACCACCGGCGTACAATTGTTATGCAAGTTCCGATAGTCATTACCAATAAAAAGATTGCAGTATTAAAAAAATCGTTTCCGCTTCTGCGTCTCGATCTCATGAATCTTTGGTGATTGCTATTTAATGCATTAGGAAGCTCTTTAATTGGATTAACTATTTCTGGAGGTATAATATGAGTAGCAATTTCCCTAGGTATAAATAAGAAAAAAACGAGGCAAATAATTATCGATAAAAAATATAACAACCATTTTTCTTGAACCAATAATTTAGGAATAAGCAATTGTGTATTGAGGTAGTAGAAGAAAACTAGAAATATATTATTGCAAACAATAATTGCTAACATTTGATTACTCATATTAAATTCCCTTAACCCAGGAAAGAAAACAAGATAGGGGAGGGCAAAAAAGCATATCCAAGCTGCAATATTTGCAATAATTGGAACTAGTTTTTTATTGTGGTTTATTGTTGGCAATTATTAATTTTATAAGGTTAATTAAACCAAATGTAAATAAGCTACTGCTAGTTACTCATAAATTCGGACGAATGGCTGTCTGCTATCGGTGAAAGCAATATTCAGCCTTAGATTAAGCTTGCCTTTTTGTTTTCTAATTCATAATACAGATGTTGAATTAAACCATCAGCTAGTCCAATTTTTGGCACATAAATTTCATCTGCTTCAGCCCAACGCATTACATTAATATATATTTGAAGAGCTGGTACTATTACATCGGCTCTATCGCCACGAAGCTTATAAATATTTATTCTGTCTTCTAAAGAGAAATTGGAAATTTCTTTATAATAATCTTTTAATAAATCTATTGTTAGTGGTTTTCCATCTTTTTTCTTGCTTAAAGAAAATACTTTATTGATATTACCACCTGTACCAATTGCAATGATTTTTTTGAAGCCCTTTGTTTTTGTTTTAATAAAATCTTTTACTTCATTCCATTTTGCATCGTCAACCATATCTTTTAAAATTCGGATTGTTCCAATATTGAATGATTTTTTAAAGGTTAATTTACCATCAGTAAAAAAAGTAAGTTCTGTACTACCACCACCAACATCAATGTATAAATAACTATTATTGGTATCCATGTTTTCTGCTACATGATTTTCGTAAATAATGGAAGCTTCTAAGTCGCCACTAATTATTTCTATTTCTAAACCCGTTTCTAATTTTACTTTTCTAATAATGTCTACACTATTAGAAGCGTCTCTCATTGCACTAGTTGCACAAGTAATAACTTGTTTCACTCCATAGGCATTTATTAAATGACTATATGCTTTCATTGTTTGAAGAATCATTCCCCTTTTTTCTTTGGAAATTTCCCCTTTATCAAACACGTCAAATCCTAATCGGAGTGGTACCCGGACTAAATTTAATTTATTAAATTGAGGTTTATTTTCTTTATCATAGGTAATTTCAACAATTAATAATCTTGCTGCGTTACTTCCAATATCAATTGCGGCTAACCTCACTTGTTACATTATTTTTCTTGAAAAGATAATGGTACGTTTCAATTTGAGAACGTACTTGTTTTTTTCCTACGGAAGGTACATAGTTGTTTGCTAATTCGCTGTCGAGTATTCTAGCTTTAACATTATCTCTTAATTGAATGTGGATAATATCAACCAATTCGCGTTTTAAAAGCGGATCTAGCAATGGTATAGCTGCTTCAACTCGATGGTCTAAATTACGTACCATCCAGTCGGCACTTGAAATAAATACTTTTTCATTGCCAGAGTTTTGAAAAATCATTACTCTTGCATGCTCTAGATATTCATCTACAATGCTAATAGCTTTAATGGGTTTTTTGAACTTTTTTAAATCAATAATCGGACAAAAAATACCTCTAACAATCATTTTAATTTCAACACCAGCAGTTGCAGCTGTATAAAGTTTATCTATAAGATGTTGGTCGCTCAGAGAGTTTACTTTTAATATAATACTAGCTTCTTTTCCAGCTTTTGCATTTTTTATTTCCTTCTCTATTAATGTGTTTATTTCTTTCCTCATATTGTTCGGACATACCAATAAGGTTTTGCAAAGTTGTAAGTTATGCATTCCCAATTTCCAATTTTCGAGATAACTAAATACCCTGTTGATATCTGCCATTACAAAGCGGTTGGTGGTTAGCAAGCAATGATCGCCATAAACACGGGCAGTTTTTTCATTTAAGTTACCTGTACTTACAAAACCGTACTGAATAGTTTTATTACCTTTTCTTTTTTTGATGATACAAAATTTGGCATGTATTTTCATTTTAGGTACTCCTAATAATACAGTTACTCCTTCTTCTTCCAATACCTTTTTCCATTCTAAATTGGCCTCTTCATCAAACCTTGCTTTTAGCTCCAACATTACAACTACTTCTTTCCCATTGCGAGATGCATTAATCAACGCATTGATAATTTTTGAATTATCAGCTAGTCTGTAAGCAGTAATTTTAATAGACTTTACATCAGGGTCCATCGCCGCTTCTCTCAATAGATCTATTATTGGATCAAATGAATGGTAGGGAAAGTGAAGTAGAACATCTTGCTTAAGAATGATATCAGTTACACGTTGAGCGCTTTGTAATGATTTGGGTTTAAAAGATGTTCTTATTATGCTCGTATTTGAAAAAACATTTGGGAAATCCATAAAATGACGAAAGTTATGAATTCTTCCACCTGGTATAATATTACTTTTTCTATTTAAGTTAAGACGCCTAATTAGGTATTCTAATAATCCAGCATCCATTTCTTTATCATAAACAAATCTTACCGGTTTTCCTTTTCTTCTATTCTTAATTCCTTTCTCAATTTTTTCTGCAAAAGAAGTACTGATATCATTATCTAAATTTATTTCAGCATCTTTAGTAACTTTAAAAATATGGGACTCAAAATTGTCATATCCAAAGTAAGAAAATATAATAGGTAAATTGAATCGTATTACATCTTCTAGTAAAATAATTTGATTTTCATCTTTTTTAGAGGGCAAAATAATAAATCTTCCAACCGCACTTGCAGGCACTTCAATTAACGCGTATTTTTGGTGATATGCAGAGTTTTTCTTACGCATTACTACCCCTAAATAAATACTTTTATCTCTTAAGTAAGGAAGTTGAGGTAAACTTTCAATCATTAAAGGAATAATGTTTGAACGAACTTCTTCATCAAAGAATTTCTTTACAAAAATTTGTTGTTCTTTGTTTAATTGCTTTTCGTTTATTATACTTATTTTCTCCTTTTTTAGTTCTTTAACAATACCCTGCCAAATTCTATTAAATTCGTTTTGTTGACTAAGAACGATGGTTTGTATTTGGTCGAGTATTTGTTGAGGCTGTTCCTCCATATGCATATTGAGTACTTTTCTTTTTTCAGAAAATTCAATCATGCGTTTTAGTGTTGCAACGCGAACCCTAAAAAATTCATCGGAGTTATTAGAAAAAATGCCTAAGAAACGGATCCGTTCTTTTAATGGCACTGATGGGTCATTGGCTTCCTGTAGTACTCGTGCATTAAAACAAAGCCAGCTTATATCTCGTTGAATTAATTGCTTTTTTGCCATGCTTCAAATATAAGGAATACAACAAAATATTGCATGTTAAGTATTTCTTTTAAAGAAAGAAATTTATGAATAGGAACTTTTTATTTGTTGAATAATTCCTGAAGTTGAAAAGCCTTCAACAATCGGGTTAATAACAACTCTGCCTCCATTTGCTATCACCTCTTTTGAACCAACTATTTGATCAACAGTATAATCACCTCCTTTTACAATTACATCTGGTAATAAGG
>JBKJQV010000246.1:0-3413 GCA_046593815.1 Sediminibacterium sp.
AGCATAAATTCCGCTTATATAACCACGTGGTAATTGACCTAAATGTTCTTGTTCTGCAATTTTGCCATTACCCACACCTTGTCTTGTTCTAAAATCTGCATTAAAAACCTCACCACCTTTTACAGCGTCTATCTGAACACGCAAACCAAATTTTTTGTAGGTGAATTCATTAGTTAAAGTAGCTGTATAATCAGGGTTTGGATCTCCAATTATATTTCTTAAAGTAGTACCTGTTGGTAAGCCACTTGCGTCTCTGCCTGTTGTTACTACTAACGGACTATTTTGTACACCTCTTTCTATTTGAGGAATACCACCTGCATTTTTTATTTGATTACCACTTGCATCTAATGCGAAGTAAGTACCATAAAATACTCCAATTGGTTGACCTTCTAAGATTGCAACAGGAGCACCACCATTGGTACTAAACAATGTAAGTGCCTGACCAATATTTATTGCCTTATTTTTATTTCTATTATAAATACCAGTTATGTTCCAACTAAAATCTTTTTTCAATATTGGCGTTGCACTTAATACAATTTCAAAGCCTTTATTTTCTAAAGAGCCTAAATTGCTTAAGAAACTACTGTAACCTGAAGTTGGTGCAAAAACACGATTGATTAAGAGGTCAGTTACTTTTTTGTTGTACACATTAACTGTAAGGTTAACTCGGTTGTTTAAAAAACCCAAATCAGCACCAAACTCTATTTCATTTTGACGTTCAGGTTTAATATTTGAATTTGCTAATACTGTACTACCGTTTAAAGCAGATCTACCAACATAAGCAGAAGGTGAATAGGTATTAAAACGAGCATAAGCACCAATACCAGTAAGGTTTCCACTTTCGCCATAGGCAACACGTAGCTTTAATAAATCCCACCATTTTGAAACAGATGATTTACTCCAAAAATCTGTACCAGAAACTACGTAGCTACCACTTGCTTTTACATACACTTGGTTACGCTGATCTTTTCCAAATACAGAAGATCCATCTTGTCTAACAGCACCAGTAATAAATAATTGATTTTTAAATCTGAAATTTTGTTGTAAGAAAATACCTGAAATGGAAAGCTCACTTCTTTCATCTGCACCTGGCAATAAAGTTGCAGCTGCATTTACAGTTTCCACCAATGGAGCTAAGCCACGACCTTGCAATAAAGCATATCTATTTCTCTCATATTGTTGAGAAAAACCAACCTGTGTAGTTGAGCCCCAATCTTTAGTAATACTTGCAGTGTAAGTAGCATTTACATCATGATTAACAGCAAAGAAATTATTTGTTGCAGTACTTGCATATCCATTTCTATCAGCTAACAAAGAGGCTCCACCACCAAAAAAACCATCACTAACGTTGTAAGAAAATGGTGGAATTAATGTTGTGCCTAATTGTGTGTAATTATCTATACCCATACTATAATCAAGTGTAAAATTTTTAAAAGGCTTTAACTTAATACCTGCATTAGCAAGTACACGGCTAGTATTTTGTTTCTGCTTTATATCTTCAATTACCGAAACTGGATTTACCCTTCCACGTTCTCCAATAGCAACTAAATTACCATTTGCATCTCTTTTTTGTATGTCGTGAAAGTTGCCAATAATGGTTACTGAGTTCATTGGAGAAAAGAAAGAATTACCATCAGGCTTTTCATTTGCCATGCTATTTACATAGTTTAATCCCATATTAAAACTTGCCCATTTACTCAATACTTGATCAATATTTAATCTAAAACTATAGCGTTCAAAATCAGTATTACGTACTATTCCTTGGTTGTTGAAATAAGATGCAGAAGCAAAATATTTTGTTTTGTCAGTGCCACCAGCAACTGATAAATTATTGTCTGTACCAGTAGCTTCTCTAAAAATATAATCTTGATAATCGTAACGTGTTACAGCAGTAGTATTGGTTAAAGCTGGCGTTAAAATATCTTGTGTTTGCACATCAGGTGAGCCACCAAACTTAGTAGGGGCTTGATTTACATCTAACTTTTTTCGTAATGAACTTAATGTAAGGCTTGTAGAAAAATTAATTTGTGGTGCACCATTCTTACCTCTTTTAGTAAAAATTTGTACTACACCAGCATTGGCACGGCTACCATAAATAGCTGCTGCTGCTGCACCATTTAAAACCTCTACTCTTTCAATATCGGCAGGGTTAATATCTACTAATCTATTTTGGCCAATACTTCCTACAAAATTATTTCCGTCATAATTACCACTTGTATTGGTAACACGATTGGTAGCATTATTTACAATTACTCCATCAACTATATACAATGGATCTGAAGAAGAAGAAATAGAACTAATACCCCTTAATCTTACACTCATACCACCCGCAGGATCACCACTATTTTGTGTAATTTGTGCTCCAGCTGTTTTACCTTGTAATGCCTGTAATACATTGCCAGAAGCACCTTTATTTAAATCATCAGCTTTTACTGTAGCAATATAACTACCCAATTGCCTACGTGTTGTACCAGCACTTGTACCAGTTACCACTACTTCATCCAATTTATTAACTGCCGCTTCTACAAGTGTAGCATTTACATTTACTTCCTTACCAGAAACGGTAATGGGTACTTCTAAGGTTACAAAACCGATACCTGAAAACAATAGGACATGGTTGCCATTTTTTAAATCGGCTGTAAAAACATAATTGCCATTGTAGTCCGTTGCTGTACCAAAACTGGTGTTTTTAACTTGTACTGAAAGAGCATCGATGGAGCCACCATTTTTTGCGGTTACCTTGCCAAATATTTTTACTTGGGCAGAGATGGTTGCTGCAGAAAAGCAAAGTAGAAATCCTATTGCATAGGCTTTAAATTTACTCAACTGTTTGGGTTTAATTTTCATCATAAAGCATTTTGGGTTATAAGATGGTTTCATGCATACCTATAATGCTACTAATCAAAGTAAGCGTTAAAGGATATTCAACAATAGTTGAATCGAGTGTAAAGTAAGAATTAGAAAATCAATTCTTGCAAAAACGTGCAATTTTTTGCTGATTTTTTCTACATTTACTGCATATGAATACGAATCTTGCTAATTTATTGGCTACTGCCGAGAAAAAAACACGTTTAATCATTGGTTTAATGAGTGGCACTTCATTAGATGGGCTTGATATTGCTTTGTGCAAATGCCAAGGTTCAGGTACAGAAACAGCCATTGAAATACTGCATTTTGAAACAGTTACTTACAACGAAAATTTCAAGCAGCAAGTGAAATCCATCTTCAGCAAAAAAGCTGTTGACTTGGAAAAACTTTGTTTGTTGAATGAATGGATTGCTACAGAACATGCCAACATGATTAATACTTGCTTACAAAAATGGAGCATCAATAATAATGAGGTGGATGCCATTGCTAGTCATGGTCAAACTATTTATCATGCTCCTAAAAGCCTTCATCAACAAGAAAATTTT
>JBKJQV010000339.1:0-10373 GCA_046593815.1 Sediminibacterium sp.
CCGTCTTTATCAGTATCAGGAATAGGGCAACCTTGATATCTAGCCAATCCTTTAACAGTAGGGCATTTATCATTTTCGTCATTAATACCATCACCGTCTGTATCTGGTACAGGGCAACCTTGATATTTTGCAACACCAGGAACAGTAGGGCACTTGTCGTCTTTATCTAAAATTCCATCGCCGTCAGTATCTTTTTCAACTACTGGAGGAGGAGGTGGTGGAGGTGGTGCAACTACAACAACAGGTTTTGGTTTATCCTTTAAAGGAGACGCTATACCAATTGAATATGCCATATGATTTACCGCTAAATTAGAAATGGCTGGCTTGTAAAATACATTAGTATTAATATAAGTTCCTTCTCCTAAACCAATTTGAATACCTAAGCCGGTGTTAGCTTGAGCAGCAAAATAACTTCCTCCATACATAGAAGCTCCAAGACCTAAAGTTATGTAAGGAACAACCACATATTTGTCTGTTAGTAGCTTGATATTAATATTTGCATCAGCTTCTAATAAAAATTTAGTATTTGCAGATGGTGTAATTCCAGATTTTGGATAAAAAGAATATTTTGTAAAATTTCCTCCTAAACTACCCATAAAATCAATATTTTCAGTTAGGCCTTCAAAATATTGAATTGCCAACCCTGGAGTCATTTCATTTATTTTAGCCCATGTATTATTAGACAATACAGATGAAAGAGATGATTTGCTGATTCTTTCAGCAGTAAGCATATCGTTCATAAAAAAAGATATTCCTAGGGAAGGTCTTTTTTTATAGCTTATTGGGGTTTGGGCATAATTAGCCGTGGTTAGGCCAATAAGTATTAAAGAAAACAAAAATTTCTTCATAAACAGTTTTTTATTGATTAGCACAAAAATACAGGGAGAAATCGAATTTTTGAAATTATGTTAACTTTATCTTTTACTTTTTTAGTCTCTTTGCGGAGGTACAATTACTTCTAAGATCACTTTAGTTAGTCCAGCTTTAATAAAATCAAGCTTTTTCGCCGCTATTCTACTTAAATCTATTACTCTTCCCTTTCTTTTCATAGCTGGATGCATTCTATCATTAATGCGAACAACAACAGTTTTTCCATTATTAATGTTTGTAACCCTAACCCAAGTATTCAATTTTAAATTATTGCTGGCTGCAGTAAACTTGCTATTTCTAAATATTTCTCCTGTTGCAGTTTGGGTACCATCTAAATTACTGCTATAAAAACTCGCAATACCTTTTACAACTTTGCCTTTAAGTACTATAAATTCTAACACTTTTGATGAGTCCATCTGTAAATTAGCACTGTCTGTATGAAAAAAAACAGTATCTCTAAAACAAACTATTTTAAATGAATCTAATTGGGCAAATGTTGAAAATGTCAATAGAACAAGTGTTAATATTAAATATAATCTTAACATATTAAAAATAAATTAAATACAAAATTAATTTCTAGATAAGAAATAGCCAAATACTATGCCGTTTGCTGAAAAACGAAAGGAAAATAATAAATAAAGTGTAAATTATTGATAATAAATAATTTACAACATATAAAATATTTGCATATTGTACTTAATATTTACTAAATTTCTGTTACTTCTACAACAGCATTAAGATTAAGTGCTCCATGAATATGAGGGAAAACTTCATTAATTGAACCAGCAAGTTCAAAAATTAGTGGCCTTTCAACCAACTCTTTATCAATTTTTAGCTTTACAAGACCATTCATACCACTATAATAACGTTCTAAAACGCCTTTAACTTGGTCAATTGTACTACAATGTATAAAACCTTCTTCAGAAAGTGTTTCAGATTCATATTGACCAACTAGCAATGCATTCTCCCAATTTTTTCTTGTGGTAATATGATAAATGTATTCAGTATTCATTCTAATCTATTATAAATTCCTTTTAATTTGCTGTTCTAATAACATCAAATCGGTAATAATTATTGCAGTAACTGCTTCTAACACAACTGGAACCCTTAAAGCTATACAAAGGTCGTGCCTACCTTTTATAGTGAAAGACTCCATTTTATTAGATGCTGAATTCCATGATTGCTGTTCTTTTGGGGTAGATGAAGTGGGTTTAATGGCTATTCGGAAAATTAACTCATTACCATTGGTTATACCTCCTACAACTCCTCCAGCATGATTGGTATTAGTTTTACCAGTTTCATCTCTAATAGTATCATTGTGTTCTATGCCAAACATTTTAGCTGCAGCAAAACCTGTTCCAAACTCAATTCCTCTAACTGCTGGTATTGCAAAAACAGCGTGACTAATTAATGATTCCACAGAATCAAAAAAATGTTCGCCTAATCCAACTGGCAATCCATTTACCTTACATTCAACGATTCCGCCAACACTATCTTTAGCATCAATTGCTTTTTGCAATCCTTTATCTAAATCAACTTCTCCTGCAATTTCTTTTATTGTTGCTATTGCGGCTACGCCAGATAAATCCAATATTTTTTTTGCAATTACACCTGCCGCAACCAAACAAACAGTTAATCGTCCACTAAAATGTCCTCCACCTCTATAATCTTGATAGCCTCCAAACTTTATGTGTGCTGTAAAGTCTGAATGCCCTGGTCTTGGAATAGCTCTTTGCTTTTCATAATCACCACTTCTTATATTATTATTTTCAAAAAAAATTGTAATTGGAGCTCCAGTAGTTTTGCCATTAAAAATTCCGCTTTTAAAAATAGGTATATCATCTTCTTTACGAGGAGTTGTTCCTTTTTGCAATCCACCTTTTCTTCTTTCAATATCAATTAAAAAATCTTCAATATCAATAGGTAGACCAGCCGGACAGCCATCAATAACTAATCCAACACTTTCTCCGTGTGACTCGCCAAAAATATGAATCCGAAAAATTCGCCCAAATGTATTCACTTGATTTGTTTGATGTTCAATTATTAAGTTACATAAAATTTATCATTCAACCATAACTCCTAATATTTGTAAATGTTCATAAAAGTTAGGATATGATTTATTAATAGCATTTGCTTCTAAAATTACAACAGGGCCTTCGGCTCTCAAAGCTACTATTGCACATGCCATTGCAATTCTATGATCATGCCTAGAATGAACAGTTGTAGACTTAATTGTTTGAACTGCTAATCCTTTAACCAACATTAAATCATCTTGTAATTGAATTTCAACTCCAAGCTTTGCAAACTCTTCCTGTAAAGTTATTCCCCTATTACTTTCTTTATGCTCTAATCTTTTAACTCCCTCAATTACAGTGGTTCCTTCACAGCAAGCAGCCAAAGCTACTAATGGAGGAAATAAATCTGGGCAATCAGTTGCATTAAAATGAAAGGCTTTTAACTTTGAATTTCTTACTTCAATTTGATTGTCAGCAATAGATAATATACAACCACTATCCATCAATGCGTTTAATATTGCTTTATCAGCTTGAGTTGATAAAATTTCTAGCCCCTCTACTATAATATTTCCACCGATGGCTCCTGCAACTAATAAGAAAGCAGCTCCGCTCCAATCGCCCTCAACCTTGTATTTGAAATGAGTTGCTTGATTTTTAAGTTTAGCTGATTTAAAAGAAAAGATTTCATAATTATGATTAATCACTTCATAGCCAAAATGGTGCATCACTTGAAGTGTAAGATCTATATATGGTTTGCTTTTTAAATTTTTTACTTTTATTTGAACTCCATCTGCACAAGAAGCACCATATGCCATTAAGAGTCCTGTTAAGAACTGAGAACTTAATGATCCATCAATAACAATATCAACAGGATTTAATGGTCCTTTAATTTTTAGTGGAAGTTTCCCATTATTTGATTCTATTGCCACGCTTAATTGAGGAAAAATTTCATCAAAAAAATTCATAGGCCTACTCAACAAACTTCCAGAACCATTTACAGTTAATTGCTTGCTACTTAACGCAGCTAATGGTGTAAACATTCGAATTCCCAATCCACTTTCACCACAATTCAATTCATTTGAAATAGGCATAATTCCATTTGAATAAATGACAATGTCTCCGTTATTTTCATGATTTATAGTAGCTCCTAAATGTTGAATAACATCAAGAGCAGCAAGGTCATCATTACTTTTTCCAGAATTGCTAATTTGTGTTGTACCCTTGTTTAATAATGCAGCAGCACAAGCCCTTTGCATACTACTCTTACTTGCCGCAGCTTGAATAGTTCCTTTTATAATTGATGGATGAATAGTTACTTGCATATCAATAGCCGAACTTACTTTTAAAATTTCTTGAATATATCTTGCAGTTGAACCAATAATAAAGGTTGAACTACTGCCTTTCCAATTTTTTCGAGAAGTATATAATTAATAGAAATGTTTTCTTTTTTCTTGTCTTTCAACAATACTTTAAACGCTTTTTTAGAATCAAAGCTAGCAATAGTTGGTAATCCATATTTGTTCAAGAGAGAAACAACTGCTTCAGCATTTTTAAAAAACTTTAATTCCATTGACATCAAAGAAGCATATGTCATGCCGATACTAATTGCTTCTCCATGGCTAAGCTCATACATATTTTCTATTGCATGCCCAAGCGTATGTCCAAAATTAAGCAGCTTTCTATCTCCCATTTCAAATTCATCATCCACAACTACTTTCACTTTCAACATTGCATTTTTCTGAATCAATTTTGAAAGAAGATTATTATTTTTTTTATATAATTTAATATTATTCAATTCAAGTTCTTTAAACATTGCCGCATCCTTTATACATGCATGTTTAATAATCTCAGCAAAACCGTTTTGCCATTCATTGAATGGTAAAGTTTTAAGTAATGAATAATCGTAAATTAAAAAGGAAGGTTGGCGAATTAGTCCTACCATATTTTTATACAAACCAACATCAATTCCGTTTTTCCCTCCTATAGATGCATCAACCATTGCTAAAATAGATGTTGGAATAAATCCGACTTCAATTCCGCGCAAATATATACTTGCAACATAGCCAGTAATATCTGTAATAACACCACCGCCAAATCCAACCAAAACGCTTTTTCTGTCCGCACCCATTGCAATCAACTGATCAATAATAACGTCAACTGTTTGCTGAACTTTGTACTGTTCACCTGGTTTTAAAACAATAGTGTTCCAGTTTTTTAATTTTGTTTTATGTGCTGCAAAAACATGGTCATCTGTAATTATAATCGTTTTTTCGCGTGTAACTATTTTTTCGAGATGAGAAAAGCTAGCATCGAAATAAAACTTAGTTGCCTTAGTTGAAAACTGAATTGATTTGGTAATCATAAATTATTTATTCATGATCTTATTTTGATGATTTATGCTTTCCATATGCACTGCATCAAAATATTTGGTAATAAAATCTTTACTCAAACCCAATTGATCTCCTTTAACAAAAGCTCTTTCTAAAATAGTATTCCATCTATTGGTTTGAAGAATAGTAATATTATTTTCCTTTTTATATTGCCCAATTTTATCAGCTACTTTCATTCTTTGACCCAAGAGTTGCATTAATTCGTCATCCAATTGATTTATTTGAGAACGCATTTTTTCCATATGGGCATGCAATTCTTCAGAATCAATATCTTCACTTCTCCAAATAATTGAATTGATCAATTCTCCCAATTTTGCAGGAGTAACTTGCTGTTTAGCATCACTCCAAGCATTATCTGGATCAATGTGACTTTCAATAATTAAACCATCAAAATCTAAATCAATTGCTTTTTGAGCAACATCTAATAAAATATCTCTTCTTCCACAAATATGTGAAGGGTCATTAATTAATAACATTCCAGGATTGCGGCGTTTCATTTCAATAGCCAAATGCCACATAGGAGCATTTCTATATTCTGTGTTACCATATGAACTAAATCCACGGTGTATTAAACCAATATTTTTAATTCCTGCTTTTGCCACACGTTCAACTGCTCCAATCCATAGTTCAAGATCTGGATTGATTGGGTTTTTAATTAAAACGGGAACATCTACTCCTCTTAAAGCATCTGCTACATCTTGAACACTAAATGGATTAACAGTTGTTCTAGCACCAATCCACAAGACGTCAACTCCGAAATGCAAGGCATCTTCTACTTGTTTACCAGTAGCTACTTCAATTGCAACAGGTAATCCTGTTGCTTTTTTAGCTTGTTGAAGCCATGGAAGCCCTTTGGTACCAACACCTTCAAAGCTACCAGGGCGTGTTCTTGGTTTCCAAATTCCTGCCCTTAGTATATCTACTTTACCTGTTGCTGCTAATTGAATTGCAGTCTGCATAACTTGTTCTTCAGTTTCTGCACTGCAAGGACCAGAAATAATTAATGGCCGCTTTACTAGAATTTGACTAATATCAATTGATTGTTGCAAGGTCTGTTCCATGTTATTGTTGTTCTACATTAAAAAATTAATACTCAAATAGTTTATCTACGTCCACCGCTGTCAGCATCATTCATTCTAATTCTTCTACCCTTATAATTTTTACCATCTAAGGCACGAATCATTTGTTGAGAAGCATTTTTATCAATCTCAATCCAACTATTCATATCCTTCATATCAATTCTACCAAGAGATTCTTTTTTCAATTCACTCATATCTAAAATATATTGGAGAAAACTTGCTTTGTAAAAACCATCTTTGGTTCCAAGATTTACAAATAATCTACTATATCCTCCACCACTTGTATTACCACTTCCACTACTGTATTCCTTTCTACTTTCTCCTCTCCCACCTGTAGCTTCTCTTGATCTTACTCTTTCGTTACCACCTCTTTCACTAGGTTCTCTTCTGCCTTTATCTCGTAAATTTAAATCTTCTGCATTTTCATAGTATTTCAAAAAGCGATCGAATTCCATTGCAGCAACTCTTTTCAATACATCTTCTTTACTTACATCGGCAAACTTTTCTGCTAACATTGGAACATAAGTTTCGTAATCACCATGACTAATATCTGCTGATAATAATTTTTCCATAAATGAGAAAAATTGTTTTCTACAAACATCTTTGCCGGAAGGAATATCTAGCTTATGAAATTGAGAATTATTAATTCGCTCAATTTGTTTTAACTTATATGATTCTTTTGAATGAACAATTGAAATACAAATTCCTTGATTTCCTGCTCTTCCTGTTCTTCCACTTCTATGGGTATAAATTTCAACATCATCAGGTAATTCGTAATTAATTACATGAGTAATTCCTTGAACATCAATTCCTCTAGCTGCAACATCAGTAGCTATTAATAGTTGAAGACTCTTATCTCTAAATTGTCCCATTACTTTGTCTCTCTGACCTTGAGTTAAGTCGCCATGCAATGCATCTATATCATATCCTTCCCTTGTTAATCGTTCCGATATTTCTTGAGCATCTAATTTTGTTCTAGTAAATATGATACCATAAATACCAGGATTAAAATCGATAATTCGTTTTAAGGTTTCATATCGATGTTGAGCAGTTGTAAGATAATATTGGTGATCGATACTTTTATTAGCCGTATTAACTTTGCCTACAGTTACTTCTTTAGGATCCTTCATGTAACGTTTACTCACTTTCTTAATTTCATTAGGCATTGTTGCACTAAACAACCAAGTACTATCACGTTGTGGAGTATTTTTCAGAATAAATTCAATATCATCCTGAAATCCCATGTTCAGCATCTCATCTGCTTCATCTAAAACAACATATTTTATTTGCTCAAGATTAATTGCTTTTCTTTCGATCAAGTCAATTAATCTACCAGGAGTTGCTACAATAATTTGTACTCCTTTTTTTAAATCACGAATTTGCAGTCCAATCGAGGCACCGCCATAAACTGCAACAACAGAAACACCACTCATGTATTTCTTAAAGAGTTCTATCTCTTTAACAATTTGCATACATAGTTCACGAGTTGGACAAACTACTAATGCTTGAGGGTACTTTGCTGCCGCATCAATAATATGAAGCAACGGCAGTCCAAATGCTGCTGTTTTACCTGTTCCAGTTTGTGCTAAACCGATAAAATCTGTTGTACCGCTTAATAATATCGGTATCGCTTGTTCTTGTATTGCGGTAGGGTTCACATACCCCAATTCTGTGGTTGCTCGAATTAATCTCTCATCAATTCCCAACCCTTCAAATGTCATCATGTACTTAAAAATTTGCGCAAAGGTACTTTATATAAAGTTCTTTGCTGTTAATTCACTTCAAGATTCTCCTTATTCCGTTAGCTTTTTCAATTAATTCTTGTAAATATTCGTAATTCTCCTTCTCTAAACAGGATTTAAATTTCCTTAACTGAGCAATATGCTCATTCAGCACATCTAATACGTTCTCTCTGTTTTGCATAAAAATAGGCACCCACATGGCAGAATTGCTTTTAGCAAGGCGAACCGTACTCTCAAAACCGGCACTTGCAAGTTCAAAAATGGCATCTTCTTCTTTCTCCTTTTCTAAAACGGTGTTAGCTAATGCAAAAGAAGTTATATGAGCAATATGACTAATATATGCAACATGCATATCATGATCCGCTGCATTCATATACAATAAATGCATTTCTAATAAGCCATAAATTTTTTCTACCAATGCGGCTGCATCCGCATCACTTTCTTCTTTACCACATATTACAGTTGCTTTATTTACAAAGCCCTCTTTAATTGCGGCAGATGGACCACTATTTTCTGTACCCCACATTGGATGTGTAGCAACAAATCTCTTTCTGTTTGGATGATTAGAAACTATATCACATATACTTTTTTTGGTTGAACCAACATCAAAAACGGTTTGATTAACAACCCTATCCAAAATAATTGGTAACAATTTTTCAGCAGCCCCAATTGGTGTGGCTAATAATATAATATCAGCAGCATCTATAGCTTCCAAAAGACTCATTGATTCATCAATCAGTCCTAACGATAATGCTTCTTTTATATGATCTTCATTATTATCAACACCAATCACTTTTTGAACAAACCCTTTGTTTTTTAGCGACAAAGCCATTGAGCCTCCAATTAATCCTATCCCTATTATTGTAATATTCATTTTTCTATTTTTTAATTCGATTTATTGCTTCAGCAAATTTTTCAATTGCTCCACATAAACTTACTCTTATATAATTATTTCCTGCAGAACCAAAAATTCCACCAGGCGTAATAAAAACATTTGATTCATATAAAACATAATCGCTTAATACATATCCATCTTTATATGTTGATGGAATTTTTGCCCATACAAACATTCCTACTTGTTCTTTTGAATAAGTACAATTAAGTTGATCCAATAAATCAAATACTTTTTTTCTTCTTTCGAAATATATTTCATTGATGCCATCATACCATTCTTTTCCTAAGCTCAATGCTTTGGCAGCTGCCAATTGAATTGGTAAAAACATACCACTATCCATATTACTTTTAAAAGTAAGGATATCATTAATTTTATCTTTAGATGCGCAAATCATACCAACCCTCCATCCTGCCATATTTTGTGATTTACTTAATGAGTTTAATTCAATCACCACTTCTTTGGCTCTAGGTATTTTTAGTAAACTCATTGGATGTTCATTCAAAACAAAACTATATGGATTATCATGACAGATTAAGATATTGTGATGGAGTCCAAATGCAACTAATTTATTGAAAAGATCTTCTGAGGGCATTCTTCCAGTGGGCATCTGAGGATAATTTACCCACATCAATTTTACTTTAGATAGATCCATTTTACCGAGCAAATCAAAATCAGGTTCCCAATTATTTTCTTCTTTCAATTCAAATGAAATAGGAATTCCTCCAGCTAATTTAACTGCACTTGTATATGTTGGATATCCTGGATTAGGGATCAATACCTGATCTCCTTCATTTAAATATGTCATACATATATGCATGATACCTTCTTTACTACCAATTAACGGTAATATCTCAGTATCGGGATCTAATTCAACTTGATACCATTTTTGGTACCAATTGGTTATAGCATTTCTTAAAATTGGTGAACCTTTATATGATTGATATGCATGTGTGTTGGGCTTTGCAGCCTCCATTTGTAATACTTCAATTACTGAAGCGTGAGGTGGCAAATCGGGACTGCCAATTCCGAGATTAATAATATTTTTACCTTGCTGATTTAACAATTCTATCTCTCTTAATTTTTGAGAAAAATAATATTCCCCAATTCCCGACAATCTGTTTGCTTTTTGAACTTGCATAAATTATCCTTTTACTAATTTTCCTTTTTTGTAAACACCGAAAAGTTTTACATTGTTGGTTAGTGAAGCAATTGATTTTAAAACTTTATCCAATTGGTTTTTATGATCGAATTCCATATCGGCATAAAACCCATATTTAAAATTACTTCCAGGTATGGGCATGCTTTGAAGTAATTTTAAATATGGGTTTTATGCCGATATGGAATTCGATCATAAAAACCAATTGGATAAAGTTTTAAAATCA
>JBKJQV010000343.1:0-3407 GCA_046593815.1 Sediminibacterium sp.
GCCTTGATAAAGATTTTAGAAATCTTATTAAGGGAATAGTCGCTTCGGTTGCTGTAATAATCGCCTATAAGCTCTTGTACAGAAAGATAGAAAACCGGGAGGTTTCCGAAATATCTCCAAAAGGAATTGTAAAAAACCTGATGCTTGGAACATTGATTGGAGTTATGCTGCAGTCTCTAACTGTGCTGGTCATTTATCTGTTCAATGGCTTTCATATAGTCGCTGTTAATCCTGTTTCATTTATAATTATTCCTTTAACAGTTGCATTTTCCGTGGCAATTTTTGAAGAGATTTTAATACGTGGAATTATTTTCAGAATTGCAGAAGAGAAGTTAGGTAGTTATATTTCGCTGGCGCTTTCAGCAATAATATTTGGAGCATTACACTTGCTAAATCCGGAAAGTTCTTTTACCTCTGCGGTTTGCGTTGCAGTGGAGGGTGGCCTTCTGTTAGGTGCAGCATATATTTATTCAAGAAATTTGTGGCTGCCGATAGCTATCCACTTTGCATGGAACTTTATGCAATCAGGAATATTTGGAGCTATTACTTCGGGCAACGAACAAACAAATAGTTTACTCACTACGAAGATTACAGGGCCAACACTTATTACGGGAGGGGCATTTGGACCTGAAGGAACGATTCAGGCAACCCTAGTTTGTTTAATGGCTACTATAGTTTTGGTGTACTTAAGTGCTAAGAACAATAAATTTATAATACACTAAAATCTATCTGAAGAAAGTTAGAATAAAGCAGTAATTTAAAGGCTAATTTCTGATTAGATTTTATAGAATAGTTCATTACAACTTATTTAAGGTGATTTGGTTATCTAAATCCTAGTTTTTGTGGCCTCTGATTTAATTATTTTTTAAAAGTTTACAAAATAGTATTCATTAAAGTATTTTTATAGATAGTATTTAATTACTAGAAAATTGATTAAGAGCCTTAAATTTTGAAACACTTTGCTATAATTTATAATGAAAGTCATACCAGTTAGAAAAATTAATACAAACTCAAATGAACCTATCATAGCCGGTAGATTTAAGATCCAATCTATTTCCAACATATTAAATGGCAAAGATTTAACACATGACTTACATAGGCATGATTTCTTTTTTATCCTTGCAATACAAAATGGGAAAGGAAATCACGAAATAGATTTTACTGCCTACGAAGTTAATAACAACTCAATATTTATCCTCAGGCCAGGGCAAGTACATCAGCTTCAATTAAAAGCTGACTCTACTGGATTTCTTGTTGAATTTGATACAGCTTTTTATCATCCAACAGATAAACTTGCTAACCAAAGATTAGTAAAAGCTGGCAATAAAAATATTTGTGAATTTGAAGCAGAAAGGTTTCAAAAACTCCAAGCCATTCTAACTAATATTTATGATGAATTTACAGTAAAACAAGATGGATATATAGAAGTTATAAAAGCAAACATAGATATCTTTTTTATAGAATTTATCAGGCAAAGTAGTAATCCAAATGTTAATACAAAATCCAATAGTAATTATGCTCAGGAACGTTTTGAGGAGTTTATTGGTCTTACTTCAAGCCATATATCTACTCATAAACAGGTTTCTCAATATGCCGATTTATTAAACCTCTCAATATACCAGCTTAACTCAATTACTAAGGCAAGTGTTGGTAAACCTGCTTCTGAACTCATTAATGAACAGATTGTATTAGAAGCAAAGAGATATTTATTAGCTACCCCAAATCAAGTTAAAGATATAGCCGACCATCTTGGCTATGAAGATATTTCTTATTTTATCAGGTTCTTTAAAAAGCATACTGGTTATTCTCCTGAAGCTTTCAGAAAAAATTTCAAATAAGTCCTATTCAATTTCATCGAAGTCCTACTCCTCAACTTAATAAGGAAATTACTTTTGTACAATAAAAATCATTGTTAAAAATAATTTCTAAAGTATGAAATCAAAATTTAAATTAATCCCAGCTTTTAAAACTTGGCTAGTAATTTATCCATCTATTACTTTATTTCTTTTCCTGTTTGGAAAAGGACTTTCTCCTTTGCCACTATATCAAAGAACATTCATTCTTACTATTGTGCTTATTCCATGGATGATTTATGTGGGGATGCCTATAGTTAATTTTATGATTGGTCTTTTTTCTTTTAAAAAAGATAAATTAAAGCAGCATGACAGATAAGCAACTTTTTGATGTTATAATTGTTGGTGGAAGTTATTCCGGACTTGCTGCAGCTATGGCTTTGGGTAGAGCAGTAAGAACAGTAATGATTATAGATAGTGGTAATTCTTGTAATAAGCAAACACCTCATTCACATAATTTCATAACGCAGGATGGCAAGCCCCCGCACGAAATTGCTGCAATAGCTAGGCTACAAGTTCAAAAATACGACACTATACAATTTTTTGACGGCCTAGCAATTAGTGGAAAAAAAACTAAAAACGGTTTTGAAATACATACCGATACAGGTGAAGTATTCAATTCAAAAAAAATAATTTTTGCCACAGGAATCAAAGATATTATGCCTGCTATCCCTGGGTTTACTGAATGCTGGGGAATTACTGTGATTCATTGCCCTTATTGCCATGGTTACGAATTAAGAAACCAAAAAACTGGAATTCTTGGCAATGGAGAATATGGCTATGAGTTCTCTTCACTTATTTCTAACTGGACAAATGATCTTACTCTATATACGAATGGGATATCGACTTTAACATCCAAACAAGCTGCAAAACTTATTAAGCATAATATAAGTATTGTAGAAGATGAAATAGAAAAGTTAGGGCATATTAATGGATACTTGAATAATATTGTTTTCAAAAAAAATAAATCAGTTCCTATTGAAGCTCTTTATACTCGAACACCATTTATTCAACATTGTTCCATTCCAGAATTATTGGGCTGTGTATTAAATGCAGACGGCTATATTAAAGTTGATCAGGCATATAAAACCAATATACATGGAGTGTTTGCATGTGGAGATAATACCACGCGATTGAGAACAGTAGCAAATGCAGTCTCGAAGGGCACAACAACTGGAATGATGCTGAATAAAGAAATGATTGAAGAAAGTTTTTGACAACTATAAAATTTATTTTCTAATTTAACCTAGTGAAGGCTTGGAAAATTAATTCACGAGTTGCACGAATACCTAAATTCATAAGTATATTAAACTAAAAACAAATTCTCTAAAATGAAAAGTCTAATTAAACTCGAAGAATTAGGTGTATTTGCACTTTCGGTTTTCTTTTGATAGAATGCTGGGGTATGGATTGAAATATCCTGACAATTTTAAACACACTAATATTGGTTATATGTAAAAAGCTCTCCAAATTAAAAAATAACCTGCAATGAACATATTTTTAAATAAAAGCAAGCAGTTACGAAATACATGGTGGGCGGCTGTTTTCTTCCTG
>JBKJQV010000119.1:0-2648 GCA_046593815.1 Sediminibacterium sp.
TTAACGTCATCACCATTTGGTGAAAATACATTTGGTAAAACAAAACTCGGATCACAGTCATCAATAATTATTTTTACGCTGTCTTTTGTTACCAAATTACATTCCGTGCGTTGGACAGTATAAGTTGTAGTTACGTTTGGATTTGCAAAAGGTACAGCGCAATTGGTACAACTTAAATTAGCTGAGTTAATCCAAACATAATTTGTAAAGGCTAAACTATCTTGTGTGCCAATTTGTACAGCATCTCCTAAACAAATAGTTTTATCATTACCTGCATTGGCTTGTGTTGTTGGCGTTAATACAACAACCGTTACACTATCTTTTGTAGTAGCACTACATTGTTGTTTGGTTAAATAATATTTTGTTGTTACAAGTGGTTTTGCAATGGGGTTAGGACAATTGGTACAACTTAATGCCGCCAGCCCTGCGGCAGTGCTTTGCCATTGGTAAGTTGCAAATTCGGTGCTGTCGGTGCCTAACATAACACTATCCATGAAACAACGGCTAACTAATGAATCTTTGATTGCTGCTGAAGCAGGATTGATTTCTATAACTGAAACATCGTCAATATAGTAATAAGCTCCATTGTCGTAAGGTTGTGAAAAAAAAGGTTTAATTTGTTGCTTAACAGTATTCAGATCATTTCTGAAATTACCAATTGTAATAAATGAAGCAGACAACGTACTTGTAGCCAATGTTTGAACTTTAGTCCAATTTACTGTATCGGAAATAAAAAAATTCGTTTCATAAATAGGATTAATATTAATTAGAAGTGGTGGTGCAAAGGTGGTATTTAACATTGAGTCGTTGCTAAAATAAAATCCTATATTCTTCGTCGCATAACGGCTATATTCCGCACAACTAACATAAAAAGTCACACAATACTGCTGATTTGGATTTGTTTTAAATTTAAGCTTGTTTTTTATGTACTCTCTAAAATCATTAGGGCTACCATCTCTATAACTACTAAACCCTTGATAACTATTACCATTGTTGGGATATTGAAAACCGAGTGGGTTGTTTGGAACTGTACAAAAAGTTGAACTTGGTGAGGCCAATGTATTGGAATTAGCACATGAATTAAAATAATCAGGACTACCTGCCAAATTCGGATTAAACCAATATTTAGAATAATAAGCTTTACCAGCGAAATTTGGACACTTAATTGTGTCTTCAAAAGAGTAATTATTTAAAAGGTTGGTAATGCTTTGTGGGAAAGAATAAAAACACATAAAAAAGCAAAAAAGGGCATAAGCCCCTTTTTGCATTAACTGTTTATTTGTTTTAAAATTCATTACTTATTTAAGATCAGTTTGTCGGTTTTTAAGATCGTACCGTTTTGCGATATTTTGTACAAATATGTACCTGAGTTTAACGAACTCAAATCCACTTTGGTTTCAGTCTCGCTTAACTTCTGGCTCATTACTTTTTTCCCAACTACATCATATACTTCAAAGATACAATCTTTACAGTTACTATTTACCATTAAAGTACCGTTACTTGGGTTGGGGTAAACGGTTGGCAATACAGGCATAGCCGAGTTTTGGGCATGAGCCGCAAAACGGGCTTGGTCTGTTGCCAAGTCAGGAGCAACGTTTTCGCAAGCATTAAAATAACGCGTACTATCATCCCAATGCCTTACTAAACCGCGAGCGTTATATATTGCTAAACCATCGGTGAAAGGACATAGCCAGGCAAGGTTTTGCAAATCGCTAACCTGGGCGTTCGTTACCAAACTATCCTTTTCAAGGTAAGTGCAATAGATGGCATTAAACGCTTTTTGGTTCTGCTCAACAACATTTGCAGGATTAATTCCCGCATTCACGCTTCTTGCATTATTTAAAACACTCAGGCTCTTGTTTTGTGTATATGCGGTCATTAAACTGTCCACCAACAGGAAGTTTGATCCATTATTATTAATGTCCCTTTGGTTGCTTCCGCCAGTCGGTAAAATAATACGTTTTGGACCAAGTATAACATTTCCTTCTAGTTCAGTATATACAATCAACGAATTATTAGTTGAATTGTGATTTCTGAAAGCAGCATTTTCCGGTATAGACTGCCCGCTGTTTAATATTTTTCCATTACCTCCGGTCAAAGGATTAATCATGCGTGCATTTTCCCCGCAATTTTGGCTATTTGTATTACTTGTAGTTGAAGTATTATAAGCTTGGGATAAATCAAAAACTCCATTGGCAAGATTTATCGCAGGTTGATACACAGCTGCATTTCCATGTGTGTTGTAATAGATTGTACAAGTTCCCGTTGTGTTTGAATTAGTCTGACATTTGGTATCAGCGCCACCACCTGCGTAATTAAAATCACCCCACTTATCGTCACTCATTTCCCATTGGGTACTATTATAATAACCAATATTTCCTGTTTGCCCGCCCTGATCGTACCAAATACCATAAAGACAAGGATCGACTGGAGATGTATTGGTGTTTAATTCATTGAAATAAATTGTTGTTGGATTACAAGCTCCCTGAAATTTCATGCAGGAACTAACAGCGGTTATGCTGTTACATTTTACAGTGTTGTTATAACTTGCATTGGCAAACACACCAAAAGTATTCCAGCTTCCGCTATTGCTTGGTGTGCAGCTTAAATTATTTCCTTTTACAAGGTTGTAATCGCTGTTATCCAGA
>JBKJQV010000176.1:0-12162 GCA_046593815.1 Sediminibacterium sp.
TGACCACTTATAACTTGTAAATAGTATATATACAGCTTTTAATGCTGTGCAAGAAAGGATTAAATTTTGATATGCAAAAAAATATATTTTTATTTGGGTATATGGGTTCTGGTAAAAGCTCAATCGCTAAAAAAATGGAAGAAGAATATGGTTATGTTGTTTACAGTTTTGCTTCAGAAGTGAAATCAATCGCAACCATGATTCTCGGTAGAGCTATTGATAAGAAAACTGATAGATTGTTATTACAGCAAGTAGGACAATATCTCAAAAAAGGAACAGCTTTTTTAACAAATGAGGAAAGAGCCACTATAAAAGAATGGGGGAATAGCAAAAAATTTATTGACTACTGTTTTAATAAAACTGAAAATGGTGGAATATTTAGTCCAGAATATTTTGCTCAGAAATTATTCAATAACTTTTCTTTTCAGAAAAACTTTTTAGCTGGCAATGTTGTGGTAGATGACATGAGATTTAAAGTAGAACAAAATTATGCTTATAAAATCCAAAGAGAAAAAGGTATTCCTACTTTTCAAGTTTATGTAAATGTTCCAGAAGTTATCAGAAGAGAAAGACTTATAAAAAGAGATGGCGGCATATCAGAAGAAGGTTTTAAAGACCCTTTTGATTCTGAAAAGGATATTATAGAGATGCACTCTGATTATCAATATTTTTTTGGTTATGAAGAAAGACCAGTTAAAGATATTGCAATCGAAATTTATATGGCATCAATAAAAGAATAGAATACTAAAAGGAGAGTTTTATGGCTAAAACAAAAGAGAATTTACAGACTGAGAAAAAAAATAATTTATTTAAACAACTTATATCCAAAGCTGTAAGAGAACAGAGACTTCATCCAGATTTTAAAAAATTAATGAATGAATCTGTGTTTCTGGATAAATATAGAGAAATATTTCAGAATCTTATTGATAAATTTAAAAATGATGAAATTGTTACAGAGTCCTTTATAGTAGAACATTTCGGTATTGTCCCACAAAATGTAGAAAAAACGCAACTTGAAATAGTTGAACAAATAGATGAAATATTCTTTTCTGAGAAATTCAATGATGGCATTAAAACTTATCAAGAAGAATCATCTACGGGTTTTAAGTTTGCTTATAAAAAATTAGTAGATTCTATGAACCATATCCGAACCAAACTAGAAAAGATTTTTTCTCTAAGTTTATGGGATGAAGATGCTCTGGAATCTATTTATAATAAGATGACAGATGGTTCTAATCTTATTCAGTTTGGTATGGAAGGATTTGATGAATTAAGACCAGAAAGAGGGCAACTGGTTGGATTTTTAGGTGGTACTGGTAGTGGTAAATCTATTGTTCTTCAAAGATTAAATGCAATGGCTATTAAAAAAAATTATAAATGCGTCCATTTCACCCTTGAACTAAACGAGGTATTATTCCTCAAACGTCTTATATCAGCTTTGGGCTGGTATTCTTTCAAGATGATGGAGTTCATGACATGGGAGCAATTTAAACAAATAATAAAAAGGTTTAAAAGACATGCTAAACAAACTATTGTTTCGGTTGAGAAAGGGAGAGTCAATCTTGCAAAGATTGAAAAAGTTATATTGCAAGAAAAACCAGACATTGTTTTTATTGATTATATTCAACTTATCAATGAAGATTTTGACCCTATGTCTTCTAAAGCTTCTGTTTCACAACTTCTTAATGAATTAGCAATTAGATATAACTGTTTAATCGTTGTGGCTATTCAAACAAACGATGCTGGTAGAGGTGAAGAAACTGGTAGTAAATATGATGAAAAGAAAAAAGATGAACCACCTTTTCTTACTCATATTAAAAAGATGAAAGGTCTGGCTGATGATATGACTTTTGTTGTAGCTGTTAAAATGAAAAAATGTGAATACGATTTTAAATTATCCATCATGGATTTTGTAACAAGAAAACATAGAAATGACTTCTGGACTACTTTCCAATATAAGAACAATTTGAATACTGGTGATTGGGAATTACAAAATTGTGAAAGTAAACAAGCACCAATAGACCCGAAAGAAGCTGATGAACTGTTTGAATCGTTCCTTAAAGAAGAATTTGAACAGTATGAAGATTTACAGATAGCTTAAAAAATAAGTCAAGATAATATATGTCTTGACTTTAATTATTTGTAGTGTTAAACTATTCTTTGGAGGTATTAATTATGAAAGATTTAAGAAAACATTTTAAAGAAGTGGATTTAACAACTTCTTATGTTCAATTTTCAGATGTTGTTAAAACTGGGGATATTATTTATGATGAACAATCAAAACAAACAAGAGTTGTTATTGAAAGTATTTCAAAGCAAGATTTAGAAAAAGAATGTATTGAGAAGGAAATATACAACTTGTTGTTTAATTCTAGTGGTTTTGTATTATTAAGAGAGGATAAAATATAATGAGTAAAGAGTTAAATCATGGCTGGGATATGTCTGGGGAATCTGTATTAGGACTTTGGATGTTTGATGATAAAAATGGTTGGGTTCAGATAAGTCCAGAAGATATAGAAACAAAGAATATTATTTTTGACCCAGCTATTCAAGCACAAGATAGAGAAATGATTACAAACATTTTACAAGACTTACAAGGCATTGGCACAACTGTTTCTCCACAAGCTCTTGTAGATATATTAAGAAATAAAAAATCAGATATTTATGGTCAACAAGTACAATTGACTTTCAATGATAATGGAATAATGAATATAATTGATAAACCATTACAGATAAATAGTTCCCATTGTGTTAAAAAGGCTGGTGATATACCAGATATAAGTAGTGGAACATTATCTTTTGATGATTCAAGTGGTAAAAATAGTGAAGTTTATTCTAAGCTTTTAGAACATATGAAAAAATCATTAAAAGATTATATTAGTACAAAACCAAAAGTTTCTGATAAGTTTAAACAAAATAAGGAAACACACTGGGTTGAAACAGAGAAAGTAGCCTCTGATAGAGAATGGTTGGAAGAAATGTTCAACAAAGATTCTTATAAAAATGAGGGAATTTGAATTAATAAAAGTAGAGGGTAATAAAAGAGTTCTTCAAATTTTGTATTTAAAACAAAGACCTTTCTATTATCCTTATGAATGGGAAGATTGTTATTACAGAGAACCAAAACATAAAAGTTGGAAATATTATAGAAAAAAGCAATATGAAAATTGCAAAAGGAATAAAATGGTTAAAATAGAAAGAGAAGAAGAAGTGGTAACTGCTTTAAGAGAAAGACTTCATAACTTTATTAAAGAATCTGGAGTTAGAAAAATAACTGATATAAACACAATTGTTAAACAGACTTTAAAGGTTGATAATTTTAATATTGTTAATTTTGCAGAATTTCAATGGCACAAATTGACACAAATTCTACTAAGAATGAATCAACATTTGTCAGATTTATCAGATTATTTTATTATAAAATTCGCTGTTTCATATGAATTAATTGATAAACCTCTTTTATTATCTTTAATAAAAGCTTTGACAAAAAATGAACCAGATACTTTTAAAGAGTTTGAGGTTTTCATCCAGTTTTACCAATTTGGGAAAGGTGATACAGTTGATAATGATTTTCTTTTTGAAACAAATTTATTAAAAGACTTCCAGATGGTTCATTTTTGTTATGACAGTTCTGTTATGGAAATTTTTATTAAATTAAATAGAAAAGTTGTTGGGTATTCTATGAGGGATGAAGAATTTAGAAATAATATTATTAATTCTATCCCTAATAATATTTCTTTTTACAATTTATATTTTAGACAAAATTTTTATCCTTTATTTGCTGGTAATACCAAAAGAATACCAAGTTTAGTAAGAAATATTAATTTTCATGGAATGAGGGTATAATAAATGACTTGGTATGATTATAATGCTTATAATCTTTTAGTAAAGGCTGGATATATTAAAGATACTGGAAGAAATAATTATAATATACCTTGCCCTTTTCATGGAGAAGAAGAAGGTTCAAGTCTTTCAATAAATTTAGTAAAAAATGTCTTTAAATGTTTTTCACCACAATGTGAAGATTCTTTTGGAGTTCTTGAAAAACTTCTTGTAATGCTTAATCTTGATACTGCCAAAGTAAAAGACTATGTTAAAGGTTTTGACTCAACTCCAGAAAGAATTTTTGATAGAGATACCAAAAATGACCTACCTCCAGAATTTGATATAGACTTCATTAAACAAAGAGGTAGGAGGGATTATACCTATTTCCTTTCCAGAGGCATTTCTGAGCCAGTTCTACAAGCAAATAAGTGTTTTGTTAATAAATACTTCAAAAGAGCTTATATACCTATTTGGCAAGATGGTATTTGTTACGGTTATGTGGGCAGAACTCTTTTAACAAAAGAACAAATTGATGAAATAATAGAGGTGTATGTTAAAAAATATGGTTTAAGTTTCCAGCAAACAAAACAACTTATGGCAGATGGTGAATATGATATGGAAAGCCAAAGAATAAAACGCTGGAAGCCCTTAAGACGCTATGTTAATAATTTTGGTTTAGAGAAGGAATCTGTTGTATTTGAGAGTCTATATAATGATTATGAAAATATAGATACAACTGTTATTGTAGAAGGTCAAATAAATGCTTTAATGGCTAATACCTATAGAGTCAATTCAATTGCTATAATTGGTTCACACCCTACTTTAAAGCAGATTCGATATATAATAAATAAACTTTCTTCTCTAAATCAGAGAATAATCTTATTCTTTGATAATGATAAAGCTGGCAGAAATAATGTTATAGAGTTTAATAGAGTTGCTGGAAGTTTACAATTTACAGTAGATTGGGATGATTATGACCCAGACGTTTATAATGATATCTGTGATTTAGATAGTCAAGAACAATTTGATGATTTGATTGAAAGTAGATATTTGATAAAATAATAAGATTTTTTATCACTTGGATAAAATAAAGTATTGACAATAATTAAATCGGATGTTAAGATAGTTTATGTAGGCAATCAAGAGAGATTGAGGAAGAGATAAAAGGGTTCTAGGATTAAAGCTTCCAAAGAGAATTAAAAAGAGCTTGACAAAAGAAATAAATTATATTAGTCTTGTATAAGAGACAAAAAAGACAAAATTAAAATCTTAAAAGGAGATTTTCAAAATGGGAAAATTCGGAAAAGACGCAGTAGCAACTGTAAGTGAATCTAAAGCTAATGGCGAATTAGATTTAACAAAACCTTTATTTGTAATGAAATCTAAGAATACAAAAATAACTTTTGTTCCTTTGACTCATTTTACACCAGAAACTAGTCTTGGTGATTCTGATAGACTTGTAGCACATAGTGTGGCTGGATTAGACAGAAAAGTTGTTTGTGCTAAAGCTCTTAAAAAATACAAAGATAAAAACGGTATTGAAAAATACGGTTATGACGCTGATAGTTGGACTCAGTGTGAAGAATGTGATGTAGCCAATGCTTCTAAAAATGAAAAAAATATGGCTACAGAATCTGTAAAATCAATCTTCGCTTTTATGGTAGGTCTTTTATTAAGCCATGAACAACTTCAAACAGTTCTTGATGTTGATGGTAACCCAGTTAAAATTGATGGTAAATATAAAGAAGAATTGAAAACACAAGAATTTTCAATTGATGATGAAAAAATTGTTATTCTTGAAATGCCGATAGGTGATGCTTACTTTGATTCAGCTACTTCTGGTGTTGCAAAATCATTTGATAAACTCGATATTGTAAGCAAGAAAACCAAAAAAGCTCCAATTGAAACAAAAGTTCTTACATGGACTTATGGTGATATTGATGCAAATATTTATGATGAAGACCCTATGGATGCTGTTATGATGGATAAAATAACTGAACTCAGAAATAAAGATTATTCTGAACTCATTGACTCTGTTATGCCAATTCCTTATGCTGATTATTTTGAGCAAAAACATGATAGACCATATGTTAGTCCTCAAATTGCCAGAGATAAAGCTTACAAAGCAAAAGGTGAACAAATGAAAGCTGAAGGTAGAAAATCGGAAGATAAAAAGTCAGAAGACAAATCTAATAAAAAAGCTGATGCAAAAGTAGCGGTTGGTGCTGGTTCTGAATTAAATGATGATACTCCACCTTTCTAAATTGACTAAACTGGTATAAGTTTTCTCCCAGTCATTGTTTAGTCTTTTATTGTTTAGTAGCCATTAAAAATAACCCTTTTTATACAATCTGTTTACAAACAGATAATAGTTAGGGTTATTTTTATATGTATCAAAAAAAGGAATGTTATGTTTGATTATCAAGAAATGATAACTGAAGAAAAAGATTATATAAAATCTTTCTCAAATGATTTTGTATTATCCAGAATATGTATCAAAAGAATCTATTCCAACCCTTTGCATGACCAATTAAGAAGTCACATTAATCCAAGAGCTAAATATAGAGCTTTTGATAGTGATACCAGACCAGATTTAACAAGGAACGAATATCTTTTATTAAAAAATTATATGTACTTACAACACCCTCAAAAGGTTGGTGTTAGAAGTTTTTCCCAATTATATTTTCTTAGTTATTTTGAGGATTATAGGAAGTTTATAAAAAGTATATCAAGTCTTAAAGAAAAGAAATATTTAATTGCCTTTAGTAACTGGGAAGCTCAAAAAAAGAAAACAACCTTAAGGCAGATTTATTCTTTTAAATCTAAAAGATGTTTAGCAAAATATATATTATTAAAACCAAATGGGAAGACTTATTTTCCCGAAAGAGATGGTATCATTGACATTTAATTTTAGAGAAGGAAGTTTAACACAGACTTCTCATAACTCACTTTTCCCTAAATTAATAACTATAAATGCACCAGAACCTTTTATGCACGAGATGACAAAACTCTATGTGAAAGAATGTCCATATTATTATGAAAATAAAAGACCTCATTTCTCTTTTGCTTATAATATAGATAGACCTATAACACCAGAATTAAGAGCCTTTGCACTTGTTAATAAACTGTTAGTACACTCTTATTCTTTATCAAATGTTAAAATGATGCAGATGCTTATGGGGTATAGGTTTGTATTGTATTTTGGATTATTTGATGAGCTTTATCCATCTTATACTAATAACGATTTTATTAAAAAATTTGAACAAATTGTCCAGAGATACGCTTTAAACCAGTCAAGTTTATTTATTGTTCTTCCAGACCTTATTTTTCAACCATCAAATCAATCTTATGATGAAGAATCGGAAGCTAATACTAAATCTGATAATAGAATAATTGCTTACTATAAATTGATAAGCCAGATGATAGATTTTTATAAAAATGTTTTAAAATACTCAATTCATAAAATAATAGTTCCTTTTGTTCTTGATGATAAGAAAATAATTGCAGAAACACTTAGTAAACGTATTTTAAAATCACCTTTGAAAAATTCTGATACAAATACACCCTTAAGGAGTTTGATAACGTTTAAAGAGCTTTCTGAGGCTATTATGGCTATATATAAAAACGAGATGTTGCCAGAGGATTATATGATAGCTTCAGATAATTATGTCGATGAAACACAATTGAAAAAATATTTAAAACATGTTGTAAAAGATATTGAAATTTATGATTTTTCCCATGAATTATTTGATGGGAGTCATCCTTTCAAGTTCGATTTAGATATTGAGCATCTGAAATACGGTGATTATATTAATAGAGATAAAATAGTTCTAAACAATAGTAAAGTTAAGGTTCTTGGCTGGAAGCCTTATGATAAAATTGAATTACAATCCATATTACAAAAAGCAAGGATAGACAAGACTGAATGAAATACTATTCAAAACCCGAATTAGATATCATGGCAAGAGAAGAGATAGCCTTAGAAATAGATGTTTTAATGGAAGCAATGGGCAAAATAGAAAAAGAGATAGATGCCTACAACGTTACAATATATAATACAAAAATGGATTTATTTCAATTAAATCTTTATATAAAAGACTTAGAAGAAGATTTAGAGAAGAAATATGATGTGATAAAATCAATAGAATTTCAAAAAGTGAATCAAGATATTTATGATTATTCTCTTTTGGTTCAAGAAACAAAATTAAATGCGTGTTTGCATAAACATAAAAGTCTTTTAGATTGTTTGAAATATAAAACAAAACAGCTTGAGACTGGTAATTTCCCTCATCATATTAAAAGAATAAAGGCTATTGTTAACTCCGATTATGATAAAGTAGTTTCTGAATTATAAGTTTTAAGGCTTGACTTTAATTATTTTATAAGTTAGGATATTTATATCGGCTATTTTAAGAGGTTTTTACATAATGACAAAATTAAAATATTCTTTACAGAAAGTTAATCGTGGTTTAGTATTTGAGATTTTAGAACAAGATAAAATATTTCACTTGAATAGTTTCATAGCTTCAAATGGTTTAAAAATAAAATCAGAAGGTTATCCTCCAAAGCAACTTGTTATTAAAGAATTATCAGAAGGATTGTTTGAAATATGAATAACTGTAGTAATTCTTCTCTAAAAGAAATCCTTTTCCCGTATCACGGACATAGTGCAGAAGGTAGTCCACAAGATGGTTGTAACTCTGCTGAAGAAATTGTTTTAGAACATAAAATGAAAGGGTATGATACTGTTTGTTTGACAGACCACGGTTCTTTAGCATCTCAATTTAAACTCTGGAAAGCTTGTGAGAAACATGGCTTAAAGCCACAAATAGGAATAGAATGTTATCTAATCCCTTTTAAACACAAAGATTTGAAAGAAAAAACATTTGGTGATTTTGAAAACCGTTCTGATGATAAAACATTCCATCAAACTATCATTGCCTTAAATCAAACTGGTTATGAGAATCTTTTAAAGCTTAATTATATTAGTAATTTAAAGCCTATGGATGGTATAAATGTGGCTGGACATACTGGTTATTTTAGAAAGACTCCAAGAATAACTGAAGAACTTTTATTTGAATACCAAGAAGGTTTGGCAGTTTCAACTGGATGTAGGGTATCATGGATTTGTGAACATTTACAAGCTGGAAATATAGAAAAAGCAAAAGAACTTTTACAGCTTTTCAAAAGAAATGTACAACATTTTTTTATAGAATTACATATAGCACATAATGAAGTAGAGGAAAATTTATTTCATTGGCTAAAAGATTATTCTTTTAAAGAAAATATTCCTACATTGGTAGCTAATGATTATCATTACACTACAAAGGGGGATTTAAGCACATGGAATATATTAGGTGGTTTGAGACGTAATCTGACTAAAAGTAATCCAGATGCTATTAAAAATGATGATTTTTACATTAAAGAAGTTGACGAGGTTTATGATAGAGTTCAAGAATTAACTAAGAATGTTAAGGAAACTAACAAAATTTTTATGGGTTTTGAAGTATTAAGGAATTTATTAACATTCGAATGGAAAAATAGAAAAGCTCCTAAAATAACCTTTGATAATTCAGAAGTAGAGTTATTCAATAAACTCTCTAATGCTTTGATAAATAAATTTAATGGTAGAGAAAATATTCCAGTGTCTTATTCTAAAAGACTTAGAGAAGAATTTGAAGTGGCTAAGTACACTGGTAATTGTTCCTATTACCTTATTGTAGAAGATGTTGTAACTTGGGCTAGGAATAAAGGTCTTACAACTCCTATTGGAAGAGGTTCTGCTGCATCTTTATTAATGCTTTATTTATTAAATGTGACTAAAATTGACCCTATGCTTTACAATCTTGTTGCAGAAAGAGCTTCTAATCGCCAGAGGAAGAAGGAAATGGATGTGGATTTAGATTTTGGCAAAGAAGATAGAGTTTTAGTTTTGGAATATATCAAACAAAAATATGGTAAAAATTGTGTTGCCAATATTGCCAATTATGGCATGAATCATCTGTCCAGCTCCATAAGAGGTGTTTTAAGATATATGGAATATCCAGAATGGACTAAGAATTCCATATCTAAAGCTATTAAAGAAAAGTTTACTGAATTCAGATATGCTGGTGATGAAGTTGATGAGATAGAGCCTACAATAGCTGGTATAGAAAACCAACCAGATTTTATAAGTATCTTTAAACAAAATAATGTTCATAATTACAAAGAAGTTTTGAGCATGGCAAAAGGTATTGAAAATACTTGTAACAATGTTTCAATACATGCTTCTGGAATACTCATATCTAATAAACCTATTTTTGAGCAATATCCAGTAATAAGAAGCAATGATACACTTGCAAGCGCATTTTCAATGGACGATTTAGGAGATTTAGGTGCATTAAAATTGGACTTGCTCTCAGTTACTAACTATGATAAGGTTTCAGAGGGATTAGCTATGTATAATAAGCATGTAAAAATAAGAGAGGAAAGATTAAAAAGTGCTAAATAAGCAACATATGACGGGATTAGGGCTTTCTTTGGATGAAACTCATAATTGGATGTTGAAGAAATTATTATCTATTAAATACAACATTCCAGTTACTCATGTTACAAAAGAAATTATAGAAAGATATTATAAGGAAAGAAATGAGTAAGAAAATTTATAATAAATTAGTAAGAGACAAAATACCAGAGATAATAATAAATTCTGGTAAAAAACCTACTTATACAAGGATAGAATCCGATATCAATTTTTATAGAGCATTGAGATTGAAGCTTAATGAAGAGGTAAGAGAGCTTTTGGATGCTAATACATCACTAGATATTTTAGAAGAGGTTGCAGACATACAAGAGGTATTATTTGCCATATTAAAACTAGAAGGTTATACACTGGATGATTTAAAAGATGTATTTTTAAAGAAAAAAGCAGAAAGGGGTAGTTTTAATAATAGATTGTTTTTATTAGATATAGAATAAATTAAAGTATTGACTTTAATATTCATAAGTGTTAAGATAGTTCTTGTGGTTATTAAAGTCTTTTTCTTAAGGAGATAAAAACTAATGTTTACAAGATTCCCAAATTACAGTAAAAATGATTTAATCAATATGCTTAATAAGACACATTGTTGCCAGAATTCAATACAATTATTTAGAAACACGGAATTCACAGATTTAAAAGATTTTATTATAAAATCAGAAACAGATTTATTAGAGGGTCTTACTCTACAAGGTTATTTTTTCTTTTTTATCAAATATCAATACCTTTATAATGATAAGATAAATCTTCCAGAGCTGGAAGAAATTATTGTCAGACTTATTGAGAAATATAATTTAAATTTTGAAAGAGTTGAAAATAGTTATTGGTATCATATAGTAAAAGAATTTAAAGATATTACAGATTTAGTAGAAAAAAAGTTGGAATCCAGAGAGGATTTAATTGAATACATATCATTCTTTTTTGAGGTATAAAAATAATGGATAATATGAAGTTACTTGCTTTAAAAAATGAAAGATTGATTTTTTTGAAAGAACAGTTAAGAAGATTTAGTTATTATGGGAAAACTAAAGAAGTTCATGAAGTTTCAGTCAATATTCGCAATTTAGAAAAAAGTATAAAGGAATTAGAATAATGCAATCACTTTCCTTTGACAGTATTCCAAGAGATGACCTTAGAACAATACAATTTCTTTCTAATGCTAAACATCTCTCAATGGTGTTTCAATTTACTTCGAGAGTATCAGCTAATTATCTAAAAAAGACTGTAGGTATCCTTTTAAGAGAAAACGGTATCAAAGATGATGTAATGAATCGTATTGCCAAAGATGTATCACAAATATTAAAAAATCCTAATATTATTGATAAAGTATCAGAAATCTTAAGACACTCTATTCATCCTAATATGACAGAGGTTCAGATAATATCTTTGTTAGCAGACATAACAACTATTATCAGACCTTCTGCAAGGAATTCTGGTTCTGCTGATAGATATATTGCCAAAGTAAACGGAGAGAAAACAGTATCTCCAATTAGAGTTGGAACTATCTTACAAAAGATGTTTATTAAACACACATCTGAAACTAGAGAAGAATTGATATACCAAGAGCAGTTAATGTTTCTGTTAGCTGACTTATTCAAATTGAAAGATGAAGAGGGGGATGAGAATCTTGGTTTGGCAGATATTTACAGAAGATATTTTGAAAATAATAATGAAGAAGAGATATCTAAAATGAAAACGGAATTCTGGTTAAGATATAAAGATGTCATGTCAATACCAGATTTAAAAGAATTTTGGGAATTTGTAGTATCAATGGCTGGATATCTTTTCAATAAGTCTCATGCTGTATCTTATGCTGTTCT
>JBKJQV010000332.1:0-14029 GCA_046593815.1 Sediminibacterium sp.
ACTTGGGCAATAAACAATTCTTCAAATTTTAATCGCTCTAATGCTTTGGAATATAAAATTTCTGAAGTAGGAAAATGAATAAATGAATACGCTTCAAAACGTGATAACAATTTCAACTCTTTCAACAAATTGTCTGGAATATTTTCTACAATATCTTTTGGTTGAATTAAAGAAAAAATGATTTGAGTAAGCTTTGCAATTTGCCTTCCATTTAATCCCTTTGCTTTTAATTTTTCGGTTGATGGATATACAGGTTCTAAAAAAGCTTTTGTACCTGTTTTTGCTGGAACATATACTTCAATTTCAGGATGTACCATTTGAGCTTTACTATTAAAAAATCCAGTTTTTCCAAAAACTAAATAGTCCGATCCTACGTGCAAATTTTTTTCAACCCAACTAATTCCCTGAAACCAAGTAAGCTCTAATTGTCCGCTTGTATCTTTAATTTGAGCAACTAACCTTTTCGATCTTCCCACTCCAATAATCTCATAATGCGTCATTCGCCCAGCAACCTGGATATAATCGCTAAATGCATTTATTTCGCTTATTAAGCCCACTTTAGTTTTATCTATATGCCTTAAAGGAAAATGATGTAACAAATCGCCAAAAGTAAAAATTTCCAGTTCTTTTTTAAGTAGATCTGCCCTAAAAGGACCCACTCCTTTAAGGTATTCTATTGGGGTAGAAAGTATTTGACTAACAGAATTAATAAACAAAAATTTACGATTAAAGTATCCAACAAATCTAACAATAAAAAAATCATGAACCATTAACCATCAACTACTTACTATTCCTATCTTCGTCCATATGCAAAAAGAGGTTGTTGTTAGTGGAATACGCCCAACTGGATTCTTACATCTGGGCAATTATTTTGGCGCAATGCGCAATTATGTTCGGATGCAAAACGATTATAATTGTTATTTTTTTGTAGCCGATTGGCATAGTTTAACTACTCATCCAGACACAAAGGAATTAAAAAATAGTGTTCATAGGGTAATAGCTGAGAACATTGCTTGTGGATTAGATCCAGAAAAAGTAGCTCTTTATATACAAAGTGATGTGCCTGAAATTGCAGAATTATATCTTTATTTAAACATGCTTGCCTACAAAGGTGAACTAGAAAAGACAACTACTTTTAAAGATAAAGTTAGGCAACAACCCGAAAATATTAACGCAGGTCTACTTACTTATCCAGTGTTAATGGCTGCAGATGTACTTATTCAGCGTGCCGTAAAAGTGCCTGTAGGAAAGGATCAAGAGCAACACCTCGAAATGGCTCGTAATTTTGCAGAACGTTTTAATCATCGTTATGGAGATGTGTTACCATTACCTTATGCATTTAACTATGGAGATGAATTAATTAAAATATTAAGCCTCGATGGTGAAGGCAAAATGAGTAAAAGCGAAAATCAAATGGCCACTATTTATTTAGCAGATGATGATGAAATTATTCGCAAAAAAATAATGAAAGCAAAAACAGATCAAGGTCCACTTGAACCTAATTCTGCCAAACCCGCTTATATTCAAAATCTATTTACCTTAATGGCTCAAGTTAGTGCTTCAGATACACTCAATAAATTTGAAACTGATTTTAATGCTAGCTCTAACGGCAATACTATAATTAGATACGGTGATTTAAAAAAGCAATTGGCTGACATGGTTAACTTTATTAACCCAATTAGAGAAAAAGCGGCATCCATCCAATCAGATCAAGATCTGTTGAACCGATTAATAAAACAAGGGGCAGATAAAGCCAGATTAAGGGCTTCAGAAACGCTAAAAATAATTAGAGAGGCAATTGGACTGAATTATTAGCCTTATTTAATAAAATATCAGATTAGTTTCATTAAGTTGCACAGCTTATAAATTAGCAATAGCAAGATGGCCAAACCAAAAAAACCCAAACACGTAGCAATTGCCGGTAATATCGGTGCAGGAAAAACAACACTTACCGAAATGTTGAGTAAACATTATCGTTGGATTCCTCAGTTCGAAAACGTAGATACCAATCCTTATTTGATGGATTTTTATGAAGATATGCCTCGATGGAGTTTTAATTTACAGATTTATTTTTTAAATAGTCGCCTCAATCAGTTACTCGATATACAACATGGTACGGAAACGGTAATCCAAGACAGAACTATATATGAAGATGCAAATATTTTTGCTCCAAACCTTCATGAAATGGGATTAATGAGCAAACGCGATTTTGATAATTATTACCAGTTCTTTCAAACTTTGAAGACCATGGTTCAGCCTCCAGATTTATTGATTTATTTAAAAGCCTCAGTACCTACATTAGTAGCACAAATTCAAAAAAGAGGACGAGAATACGAAGAAAATATTCGTTTAGATTATTTAAAAAAGCTCAATGAATACTATAATAAATGGATCGATGGATATAAAGAAGGTCAGTTATTAATTATCGATTGCGACAAAAATAAATTTGCTGAAAGTGAGGAACAATTCGGAGAAATAATCAGTAAAGTAGACGGCATGCTATTTGGCTTGTTTTAATTGAAATAACTTACAAGCATCATGAAATACGAAGAATTAATAAAAAATCATTCAGCTGAATTAATTGATAAGCTGGTATCTTTTGTAATTAGTAAAGATCCAGTAGAAATTTTATTCAACTTTGAAGATGATGATCAATGGGCAATCATCTCCATGCATCAGTATGAAGAAGATTTAGAAATTTCTTTACGACTTCACCCCAACAATCAATTTGATATTTTTTTAGGATATTATGATGATGAAGATGAGTTTCATGAAATAATACATTTACTAAATGAAGTAGAAATTGCTCAGCTTCCCGAAGGCCTGAAAAAATTGATGAAAAAAGTAGTAGAAGACGAAAAAGGAATGCGGATATCAGGTAATTTTCTTTCTAAATAAAATAAATGCCCCCAATTTCTTGGAGGCACTCTTAAGCAAGCAATCGAAGAGTTTCTCTTGTTTAATTTAAAGCTAAACGATTGGAGCAGCTGCTAAAATTTCTGTAGAAACGCCGGCAGCATATTTTTCAAAGTTTTTAATGAATTCTAGTGCCAACTTATGAGCTGTTGCATCATAGGTAACAACATCCTTCCAACTGCTGCGTGGATTTAATATTTCAGATGGAACATTATTGCAAGATTTTGGCATCAACATACCAAAAATAGGATGTTGTTCAAATTCAACATCATTCAACTCGCCATTTAGAGCTGCTGTTATCATTGCTCTGGTATAACTTAATTTCATTCTATTCCCAACTCCATAACTTCCACCGCTCCATCCTGTATTAATCATCCACACATTAACAGAATATTGTTTCATTTTATTACCTAACATTTCGGCATACTTTCCTGGATGAAGTGGAAAAAAAGGTGCTCCAAAACAAGCACTAAAAGTTGATTTCGGTTCAGTAACTCCAGCCTCAGTTCCAGCCACTCTTGCTGTATAACCACTTATAAATTGGTACATAGCTTGACCAGCCGACAATTTACTAATTGGTGGTAAAACACCATATGCATCGCAAGTAAGAAAAAATAAATTTTTTGGAAGACCGCCAATACTTGGCTCTTGAGCATTAGAAATAAAATTCAAAGGATAACTAACCCTTGTATTTTCAGTGATAGTTTTATTGCTAAAATCAATTTCGTTTGTGCCATCAAAAAAACCAACGTTTTCAACTAATGCTCCAGACCTAATTGCATTAAATATTTCAGGTTCTTTTTCCTCACTTAAATCAATTGTTTTTGCATAACAACCTCCTTCAAAATTAAACACCGAATTATTAGTCCATCCATGCTCATCATCACCAATTAATTTTCTTTGCGGATCTGCACTCAATGTAGTTTTACCAGTTCCACTCAGTCCAAAAAATATAGCAACATCTCCATCCGTACCTAAATTTGCACTACAATGCATGCTTAACACATTTTTTTCTTGCGGAAGAATATAATTAAGTACTGAAAAAATTCCTTTCTTCATTTCGCCAGTATATCCTGTACCACCAATTAAAATTGTTTTGTGTTTAAATGATAAAATAGCAAAATTAGATTGTCTAGTTCCATCTATTAAAGGATCTGCCTGAAATCCTGGAGCTTGTATTATTTGCCAATCAGGTTTAAAATTTTCTAATTCATTTTCTGTTGGACGCAAGAACATATTATAAGCAAATAAATTACTCCAAGAATTTTCATTAATAACCCTGATATTTAAACGAAAATTTTCGTCCGCACAAGCATATGCGTCTCTAACCCAAATTGCTTCTTTCTTACCAAGATAGGTAAGCAGCTTTGTTTTTAATTGAAAAAAATATTTTTCATCAATAGGAATATTAAAATTATTCCAATAAACAGTATCAGTTGTAATTTCATCTTTAACGATGAATTTGTCTTGTGGACTCCTTCCTGTAAATTTCCCAGTATTTATACAAAGTGCGCCGGTATTATTTAAAACACCTTGATTTGCTAAGATTGACTGTTCAATTAATTCATCAGGATTTAGCTGATAATGAATTGTAGTACTATCAGAAAAACCTAGAGTTGATAATTTTTTAACATCTAATTTAAAAGCTGGTAATGACATATGCAAACAATCGTTTGTTAGTTTACAAAAATACATTGTTTTCATTTCCGATCACAAATTTGTGTACTACTTACACGTTACATTTTATCAATGTTTTTGGTCAATTGTTTAATATAATTGAAGAAAATGAAGAAATTTATTAAATAAGTATATCTCAAATAATAAAAAATTGAATATTTAATAAATAATATGGTTCAATCAACAGTTTTATAGCTTAATTACAACCCTAAGCAAGTATTTTTGCTAAAATGTTCAGTAATGCCAGCAATTGATGCAAAAAGAATGATTTCAATTGAAGATTTTGAAAACCTAAAGTCGATAGTTGGGAGTGATTATATTTTAGCTGACAAAGAATCTATTATACACTATGGCCATGATGAAACTGAAAAACTACAATATTATCCTGAATTAATTTTAAAACCAGCTTCAACAAATGAAATTGCTGCGATCATGCAGATTTGCAATGCAAGCAAAATTCATGTTACACCAAGGGGTGCTGGTACAGGATTAAGTGGAGGTGCATTACCTCACTTAGGTGGTGTAGTTATATCAACTGAAAGGCTAAATAAAATAATTCAAATTGATGAACGTAATCTTCAAGTAATTACAGAACCTGGTGTAATTACAGAAGTATTGCAAAATGCAGTAAAGGAAATAGGTTTATTTTATCCCCCAGATCCAAGCAGTAAAGGAAGCTGCTTTATTGGTGGCAATATTGCAGAAAATAGTGGCGGACCAAGAGCAGTAAAATATGCCGTTGAAAAAGATTATGTATTGAATTTAGAAGTAGTATTGCCCTCAGGAGAAATAATATGGACTGGTGCAAATGTGTTAAAAAATTCTACTGGTTACAATCTAACACAACTATTAATAGGTAGTGAAGGAACACTAGGTATTGTTACAAAAATTGTTTTGAAACTCATACCATATCCAAAATATGATTTGCTCATGCTTGTTCCATTTTCTTCTTTAGAAAATGCAAGTGCAGCAGTAAGCGCAATATTCAGAGCTGGCTTTGTTCCTAGCGCTTTAGAATTAATAGAAATAGATGCATTAAAAATTGTGAGTGAAATGATAGGAAGTACAGCAGTGCCTGTAAACGATTCCATTGCTGCGCATTTAATTATTGAAGTTGATGGCAACAATCAGGATGTGCTTATGAATGATATGGAAGCGATTGCAGAACTACTTAATCAATTTGATGCCGGTGAGATATTTTTTGCTGATGATGCTCAACAAAAAAATGAGTTGTGGAAATTACGCAGAAGAGCAGCCGAAGCTGTAAAATTAAATGGATATACCATTGAAGAAGATACTGTAGTTCCAAGAGCTGAATTACCTGCACTGATTAGAGGAGTAAAAGAATTGGGAAAACAAAATGGCTTTAAAGCGGTTTGTTATGGGCATGCTGGAGATGGTAATTTGCATATTAGAATTAATCATCCTACTATAAAAAATAGTCACGGAAACCCCGAAATGACTGCAATACTTACATCCTTATTTGAATTGGTAAAAAATTTAGGTGGCACAATTAGTGGAGAACACGGAATTGGTTTAATTCAAAAACCGTATATCAAAACAGTATTTAAAGAAGCTAACCTTAGACTAATGCGTGAAATAAAAAAATCATTCGATCCGAATAATATTTTAAATGCTGGAAAAATTTTTGATTGATAAATATTAACTATTTTAATGAACAAGATGAAGAAAATACTATTAATAGCAACATGTTTTATAGTTATTCAAACAACTTTTGCTCAAGATGAAGCACCTATAACAAAAGGGTTTAATAGAAATAGAGTATTTATAGGAAGTAGTTTAAACCTAGGATTATCAGGAAGCTACTTTAACCTTGGCTTAAACCCAGAAATAGGCTATAGCTTAACTAATTGGCTCGATGCAGGTATCGTAGCTAACTTGAATTACTTTAGTCAAAACAATTCAAGCTACAAGGAAAATAATTTCAATTATGGTGTAGGTGGTTTTTTAAGAGTATGGCCTTTAAATTTTGTACATCTACAAATTCAACCTGAGTATAATTGGATTAGTTCCAATAGAATTTTTAATAACACTGGCCCAACTCAAAAATACAATAATAGCGCGGGAAGTTTATTAGCTGGAATTGGATATGGCTCTAGACAAATTGGAAGTAGGTTTTCTCATTTTACCATTATGATTGATCTTTTACAAGATTTAAATTCACCTTATCGCGACCAATATGGAGGTCAATTACCCGTTTTTAGGGCTGGCTTTGGAGTTTATCTTAAACCAAAAAATTAATTGCTTCAGTTGCAGTTGTACAAACAATTAATCTTTCTTGCCATTCTTCATATAAAAAATCTTCTTGATACATTTTTTTGATATGTTCAATTAAATGATCATAAAAATTTCCACAGTTCAATAAGATAATTTTCTTTGAATGAATCTTTAATGTATTCCATGTGAGCATTTCAAATAATTCATCTAATGTGCCATTACCTCCAGGTAAAACAATTGCAGCATCAGATAATTCATACATCATTTTTTTTCGGATATGCATATCAGTCACCACTCTCAAATCGGTAATTCCTAGATGTTGTTGCTCCCATTCTAATAAAATTTCTGGAATAATGCCAGTTACTTTTCCTCCACCAAGCATAACAGCATCTGCAACTGAACCCATCAATCCTTTATTTCCACCGCCATAAATTAATGTAATTGCATGCTGAGCCATCAATTTGCCCAACACTAAAGCCTCCTCCAAATAAATAGGATCAGTACCTGATTTTGATCCACAAAAAACTGCCAAACTTTTTACTTGCATAAAATGGTATTAGAATCAGCAAAATACTTGAATTATTTTTACTACTTTACAAAATTGTTTAATTAACGATTAACTAACGTCATATGTCGCCTTTATTATTGTTTTCGTTTGTAATTGCCTATTTCTTAGTACTATTATCTGTTGCATGGTATACTGGTAAAAATAGCGATAATCAATCTTTCTTTATCGGTAATAAAAACAGCAATTGGATGCTGGTTGCTTTCGGAATGGTAGGAACTTCTCTAAGCGGTGTAACTTTTGTAAGTGTTCCGGGTGCAGTAGCTAAAGAATCATTCGCCTATTTTCAAATTACATTAGGCTACCTTATTGGATACTTAATGATTGCATATATTTTATTACCGCTATATTATCGACTCAATTTAACATCCATTTACAACTATCTTAGTTCTCGTTTAGGCTATAAAGCATACAAAACAGGATCCTCCTTTTTCATCCTCTCAAGGGTGCTTGGTGCAACTGCAAGATTGTATTTAGTAGTAAATATTTTACAAGAAGCAATTCTAGATAGCTTCCATATTCCATTTTGGGCAACTACATTCATTATACTAGTTATGATCTTATTATATACTTATGAAGGAGGAGTAAAAACAATAGTTTATACCGATACTTTACAAACAACATGTATGTTATTAGGACTAGTTATTTGTGTTATATATATCTTAAATCAATTGAACATGGGTTTTGCAGAGAGCTTGCAAGTAATGAATACAAAGGGTTATTCAAAAATGTTTTTTACTGATCCAAATAGTAAACTCTTTTTTGCAAAACAAATAATTGCGGGTGCATTTATTACTGTTACAATGACTGGTATGGACCAAGAAATGATGCAAAAAAATATATCAGTAAAAACATTAAAGGATTCACAAAAAAATGTAATCTCAATGGCATTGGTACTTTTAACGGTCATACTCATTTTTTTATTCCTTGGTGGATTACTTTATTTGTATGCCGACAGTTTAAATATAGCAGCAACTGGAGATAAAATATTTCCTACCATTGCTCTTCAACATATGCCTCCGTTTGTATCTATAATTTTTATCATTGCTTTAATTTCCGCATTATTTCCTAGTGCGGATGGAGCAATAACAGCCCTTACTTCTTCATTTTGTATAGATATTTTAGGCATCCAAAGACAGAAGGATTTATCCGAAATCAAACAAAAGAAAATTAGACAAAGAGTACACTTAACTTTTGCTGCTATTTTTTTATTATTTGTTATGATATTTAAATGGGTAAACGACCCAAGCATGATTGGACTTTTATTAAAAATTGCCGCTTATACTTATGGCCCACTATTAGGATTATTTACTTTTGGAATTCTAACTAAGAGAAGCGTAAATGACTCCTTGGTTCCATATATATGTATTGCTTCACCAATAATTTGTTTTGTTCTTGATAAATACCAAAAATTATTATTTGGATCTTTTGAATTAGGGCTTGAATTATTAATCATTAATGGAGCTATTACTTTTTTTGGATTAATGTTTATTTCAAAAAAATCTACTTTATTCCAAACAGCATTAACTGAATAAAGTATGGACATCGTTAATTTACTTGCTGAAGAATATACAAATCATTTTTCGTCACCTGAATCAATATTATTAGCCGAAATAAACCAGCAAACTAATGCAAACCATCCGAAAGCGCATATGCTTTCTGGTAAAGTGCAAGGATTATTTCTTCAATTTATAAGTGCATTACTTCAGCCAAAATACATTCTAGAAATAGGCACTTTTACTGGATACAGTGCTTTATGTCTTGCAGAAGGGCTTAAAAAAGATGGAGAAATACATACTATTGAGCTAAGAGAAGACGATGCGGCTAAAGCAAAAGCAAATTTTAGCAAATCCTATAATAATAAGCAAGTAACTTTGCACTGTGGTAATGCATTGGATATAATTGAAACATTACCCTATCAATGGGACTTAGTATTTATTGATGCAGATAAAAGTGCTTACATCGATTATTATGAATTGTTGATACCTAGATTATCAAACAATGGAATTATTTTAGCTGACAATGTTTTGTTTCATGGACAAGTTCTAGAGAATCCAATAACTGGAAAAAATGCTAAAGCAATTCAACTATTTAATGAACATGTAATGAATGATCCAAGAACTGAACAGGTATTATTAACTATCAGAGATGGAATTTCTCTCATAAGAAAGAAAACTAAATGAAAAAAAATATTTTTATTTGCTTCCTCGTAATTGCCTTAAATGCATCTGCACAAAGGGAAAAGGTAGAATTGTATATTCAAAATTATAATGAAATAGCAATCAAAGAGATGATTCGCACTGGAGTTCCTGCATCAATCACATTAGCCCAAGGTATTTTAGAGTCCCAATCTGGCGAAAGTGAATTAGTGAAAAAATCTAATAATCATTTTGGCATTAAATGCAAACCGGAATGGACTGGTCCACGTGCTTTTCATGATGATGATGAAAAAGGGGAATGTTTTCGTGTTTACCCAACTGCAGAAGATTCTTACAAGGATCATTCAAATTTTTTAAGAACCAGATCTCACTATGATTTTTTATTTAAAATAGACCCAACTAATTTTGAAGCATGGGCAAATGGTTTAAAAAAAGCTGGATATGCAACAGAAAAAAACTACCCTCAACAAATAACAAAACTAATTAAAGACTATCAATTAAATCAATACACAAACCAAGCTTTAAATGATATGATAAAAAGTAATACTGAATCTATTACTTCTAAACCTATAGCCACTATTATCTCAAATCCATCAACTGAAGAAAAGGAAGAAGAAAAAGAAGTAATAACAATCAATAATTCAAGTGTAACTAAAAATAATTCTCCGAAAAAAACAAGTAACTACCCAAGTACTATTTTTATGATTAATCAAACTAAAGTTATTTTTGCAAGTGAAGGACTCTCACTTTTAGCTATAGCAAATCAACAAAATATTTCTTTGAGCAAATTAATAGAATTTAATGATTTGAATAATATAGAAATATTAAACCAAGACCAATTAATTTATTTAGAAAAAAAACAAAAAAAAGGAATAAATGATTTTCATATTGCAAAAAATGGAGAATCATTACATACTATATCCCAAATAGAAGGAGTTAGATTAGAAAGTATATTATTGTATAATAATTTACAAAAAGATTTTAAGCCAATAGAAGGAAGTAAGATCTATTTAAAACAAATGAATAACATTCAAGCAACTGCAAATAAAAAGTAATATGCCAGAAATTACCCTTTTTGACAAAACATTTGAACCTTACTTACCAGAATCACTAATTCAAGAAAAAATTAAAGAATTAGCCGGCATTATAAATACAGAGTACAAAGGTAAAAAGCCGCTATTCATTGCAATTCTGAATGGCTCATTTATGTTTGCTGCTGACTTATTTAAATCAATAGAGCTAGAAGCAGAAATTTGTTTTATTAAATTAGCATCATACAAAGGATCAAAATCTACAGGGAATGTAGTTACTTCAATTGGTTTAGATGCCGACATTAATCTCCGTCACGTCATCATTTTAGAAGATATTATTGATACAGGTAAAACATTACATGAGTTTTTACCACAACTACAAAATCAACAACCTAGTTCGTTAAGAGTAGCTGTTCTACTTCATAAGCCAGATGCAACGTTGTATCCTGTAAAGATCGACTATTGTTGTTTTTTGATACCCAATCGATTTGTATTAGGCTATGGTCTTGATTATGATGGATACGGCCGAAACCTTAAAGAAATATATCAATTAAAAAATTCTGAATAATCTAGTTGTATTAATTAGCTAAATGCTTCTTTAACTCTATCAAAAAAGCTCTTCTCTCCTTTTGCAGGATTAGGTTTAAAATTTCCACTTAAGGACATTTTCTCTAATGCAGACTTTTCATCTGTACTAACTGATTGTGGAGTCCAAACATTCACATTAATTAATTGATCTCCTCTATGGTATCCTTGTACTTCAGGAAATCCTTTCCCTTTTAAGCGGAATATTTTTCCACTTTGTGTACCAGCAGGAATTTTTATTTTCGCCCTTCCATCAATTGTTGGAACTTCAACATTTGTTCCAAAAACAGCATCAGGAAATGTAATATGCAAATCAAATGCTACATTCAATCCATCACGATGTAATTCTTCATGTGCTTCTTCTTCTATCTGAATAATTAAATCACCTGGACCTCCGCCTCTTGCACCAGCATTGCCTTTCCCGCCCATGCTAAGCTGCATACCTTCTTGAACGCCTGCAGGAATATCAATGGCAATTGTTTCTTCTCCATATACTCTGCCATCACCTTTACACACTCCACATTTTGATGTTATAGTAGTTCCTTCTCCATTACAAGTTGGGCAAGTAGTTACCGTTTGCATTTGTCCTAAAAAAGTACTCGTTACTTTTCTAACCTGACCGCTTCCTGCACAAGTACCACAATTTTGAACGCTGTTTTTATCTTTAGCTCCGCTACCTGTGCATGTTGTACAAGTAACATGTTTTTTTACTTTAACATTCTTTGTTACTCCTTTAGCAATTTCTTCGTAGGTTAATTTTAATTTAATACGCAAATTACTCCCACGTTGCCCACGAGCTCTAGTTCCACCACCACGGCTTCTTCCACCGCCACCAAAAAAACTTCCGAAAACATCATCTCCAAAAATATCTCCAAAATTGCTGAAAATATCATCCATATTCATACCTGCACCATGATGTGCACCTCCTCCAGTACCCGGTCCAAAAGCAGCGTGACCAAAACGATCATACTTGGATTTTTTATCAGTATCACTCAATATTTCATATGCTTCGGCAGCTTCTTTAAATTTCTCTTCAGCAGCTGCATCACCAGGATTACGATCAGGGTGAAATTGCATTGCTACTTTACGATACGCTTTTTTAATCTCCTCAGCAGATGCAGATTTACTTACACCCAATATTTCGTAAAAATCTCTTTTAGCCATAATTTATTATTTACCCACCACTACTTTAGCAAAACGAATTATTTTATCATTTAAGTAATATCCTTTCATTACTTCATCTATCACTTTCCCTTTCAATTTATCCGTTGGTGCTGGAATTTCAGTAATTGCTTCATGCTTCTCTACATCAAAATCTGCTTCTATACTTTCCATGGCTTTTAACCCTTTCTGTTGCATATTTGAACGAAGCTTGTTGAATACCAATTGAATTCCTTCTTTTTGAACAGATAAATCACTAGAATCATTTAATTGTTTCTCAGCTCTATCACAATCATCCAAAATATCTAACAAAGAAACGATTACATCTTTGCCCGCAGTTTGCATCAACTCTAATCGCTCTTTAGCTGTTCTTCTTCTGAAATTGTCGAATTCAGCCATTAAACGCAAATATTTATCTTTTTGATCTTGCAATTCAGCTTGAATTTTTAACAAGGCTGGTTGCTCAGATACAGGTTCATTCAAATGTGAAGTTCCAGCTGCATTTTCGTCAGCATTTATTCCAAAATCTTCCATTTTTTCAGACGTTTCTGTATTATTGGTCATTTCTTGCTCTTCCATAATGCTTTTGTATTGAATCTCCTATTAAGCAAATATTTTGCCACGCAAAGAAAAGGGAAAAAATGACAGTTAGACACACCCTATATTTGCCAGATGATTAAGCTCTACCTCAAAAAGAAGATTGCTCCAAGAATTGCTAATGGTCACCCTTGGATATATGGTAATGAGGTAGATCGTGTTGCAGGAACTCCAGAACCCGGAGATTTAGTAGAAGTGCATTACTCAGATGGCAAAATTGCTGGTGTTGGCTATTTCAATCCAAAATCACAGATTCTGGTTCGTTTACTCACTAGAAAACAAGAAATTATAGATGACGCTTTTTTTCTCAATAGAATTACCACCGCTTGGAATTATCGAAAAAAAACTGGCTATACCGAAAATTGTAGATTGGTTTTTGGAGAGGCCGACTATCTACCAGCCTTAATCATAGATAAATTTAACGATTATTTTGTTTTGCAAACTTTGGCTTTAGGCATGGAAAAATGGAAGCCTGCTATTGTAAAAGCATTGAATACTTTATTTAATCCTAAAGGAATTTACGAAAGAAATGATGTTCCAGTTAGAACTTTAGAAGGTCTTGAATTACAAAAAGGATTTTTATCGGAGCCCTTCAACACCAATATCATAATCAATGAAAATGGTTTGCAATTTTATGTAGATATTGAAAATGGACAAAAGACCGGATACTTTCTTGATCAACAAGATAATAGAAAAGCCATCCAACATATAGTTAAAGATGCAGATGTATTAGGAACTTTTACATACACTGGAACTTTTGAAATTCATGCAGCACATTATGGTGCAAAATCTGTATTAGGTATCGATATTTCTGAGCAAGCTGTTTTACAAGCAAATAAAAATGCAGCACTAAATGGATTAGATAAAATTTGCCGTTTTGAAGCATTAAACGCATTTGATGTATTAAAAGATTGGGGGAAAGATGGTCCAAAGTATGATGTTGTAATGCTTGATCCTCCAGCTTTTACAAAAAGTAGAGAAAGCATTGATAAAGCAGTAGCAGGTTATAAAGAAATTAATTTAAGAGGAATGAAACTCCTCAAAAACGGTGGTTTCCTTGTTACTTCAAGTTGTACTAATTTGGTACACCCCGATTTGTT
>JBKJQV010000173.1:0-8926 GCA_046593815.1 Sediminibacterium sp.
ACTGGAGGTATTAACCAAACCATACCACAAACTTTAATTGGAGATGTATTGACTAATACAACCAATATTCCAGCAACATATATTTACACAGTAACACCTGTAGCAAATGGTTGTTCAGGAAATACATTTACGCTTACTCAAACAGTTAAACCAACACCAAATATTGTACCTGATAAAAGAGAAATTTGTAGTAATACTTCTTTCTCTGTTTCACCCATTGCTCCTTTTGGCACTACTTATACTTGGGGCATTCCGGATATTGCTCCATCTGGTTTTATATCTGGAGGAGCTGCAAATAGTTCTCCATTATCTTTAATAAGTCAAACATTATCCAACCCTAACAGTTCTAATGCTGTTGCATTGTATACAGTTACTCCTGTAACTAATGGATGTACTGGCTCTACCTTTACTATAGAAGTTACCGTAAAAATTGCTGCTAATTTATCTACACAAACTGCAACTATTTGTAGCGGACAAAACTTTGATGTAAAACCTAGTGGAGTGCCTGCAAATACTATTTATACTTGGACGGCTCCGGCATTAGGACCAAATGTGAGTGGTGGATCTGCTGTAACAACAGGAGTTGCCAATATTTCTCAATCGCTTGAATACAACTCTGTTATCGAAGGTATAGGTACTGCAACTTATTCAGTTACACCAAGTAGCAATGGATGCTTAGGAAATAATTTTAATTTAATAATTACCATAAAACCATTGCCTTTAGCACCTGATATTAGTGGAAAAGTTTGTAGCGGTTCTCTTTTTAATGCAATACCTACTACTAATTTATCCAATACATTGTATACTTGGACTACACCAACTATTTTACCTGCTGGTTCATTAACGGGTGCGATAGAAAGAACATCTCCTGTTCAAAGTATCAGTCAAACTATTACCAATACTACCAACGCTCCTGCAACAGCTACTTATAGAGTTACTCCTTTTTCTAATGGTTGTACAGGTAATGTATTTACGTTTGTTCAAAATGTAAATCCAACACCAAATATCTCCACACAAACAACCAAAATTTGTAGCAACACTTCATTTAATGTTGCACCAACCAATGTACCTATTGGTTCTGCTACTTTATACACCTGGTCGGCACCTGTAATTAATCCTTCTTCATCAATTACAGGAAGCAGTCTTGTAACTACTCCAGTAACAATTATTAGTCAGTCTTTAACCAATACTACCAATGCAGTTGCAACAGCAACTTATGATGTTACGCCTGTTTCTGGTACTTGTGCCGGATCTACTTTTAAAGTATTGGTTACTGTAACACCAAGAGCAGTTATTACAGCCCAAACTACTACTGTTTGTAGTGGAAGTGCTTTTAATGTGTTGCCTTCCACTGCTCCAGCAAATACATTGTATACTTGGGCAGAGCCGATTATTTCAAATGGTATTTTAGGAACTTCTATACAAAATACTCCACAGTCATCAGTTACTCAAACACTAACCAATTCTAATTTAAACATTTTAGTTGGATCTGCTAATTATGTTGTTACTCCAATTACAGATGGATGTACTTCAAATACATTTACTGTTGCAGTAGCAATTAATTCAAGTAATTCTGTTTTAAGCAGTACTTTAATTCCTGCTGCTGTATGTAGTGGAAATACTTTTCTCTACCCTCCAACTAGCTCCAATTCAAGTACAGCTTTTGCATGGACAAGAGCAACAATAACAGGAATAGCCAATACTGCATTGAGTAGTTTTGGAGAAATCAACGAAATTCTTACCAATACAACTGATGCCCCAATTACTGTTGCTTACACATTTACTTTATCTACCAATGGTTGTACCAATTTAAACAAACAAGTAGTTAATGTAATAGTAAAACCCGCTCCTAAATTAAGTAGCTCATTAACTCCACCAGCAATATGCTCAGCTGCAACATTTAGTTATGCAGCAACAAGCAATACTTTTAATACCGTTTTTAATTGGGCAAGATCTTATGTTGTAGGAGTGAACGAAGCTGTAACTTCTGGTATTGGTAATATCAATGAATCATTGAGTAATCCAACCTATTCTGCAGTAATTGTTCCCTATATTTTTACGTTAAATGCAAATGGTTGTTCTAATATACAAACAGTTTTTGTTTCAGTAAACCCTGTACTCACCGTACCAGATCAAAACGCATATACTTGTAGTAATGCTTATTTTAATTTTAAAGCACCAAATACTCCTGACAATACTGTGTACACTTGGTCATCACCCATTCAAGCACCAGGCATAAGTGGTGGCTCGCCTCAAACATTGGTACCACAAAATACCTTGACTCAATTATTAATTAATAATGCTAACGCAGTTGGTACTGCAACATATATTGTAACTCCAATTATACCTGCAACATTTACTGCTGGGTGTATTGGTCGCCCTTTTAATTTAATCGTTTCAGTTAGTCCACAACCAATATTAACTTCTAATCTATCTCCTGCTGCTATTTGTAGTGGTACCGAATTTAATTATGTTCCTACTAGCAATATTCCTTCTGCGGCATTTAACTGGACAAGGGAATCAGTTGCTGGAATTAGTAATGTAAAAGCATCTGGATTTAATACCATTAAAGAAATTTTATTAGATACTACAACTGGGCCAATTAGTATTAAATACCGTTATACTTTAAGCGCATTTGGATGTTCAGACACAACTTCAATTGTTAATTTATTAGTGAATGCATCACCTATTTTAAAAACACAGGTATATACCATTTGTAGTGGATCTGCTTTTGTTGTATCGAATGATTTAATGCCTGCAAGAACAACTTATACATGGGGTAGTCCTGTAGTTGTGCCAACTGCAGGAATCACTGGATTCAGAAATATTACTAACCCTTTAAGTGTTGTAAGTGATACACTTACCAATACCACAAAAGCACTTGCAACTGCAAATTATATAATTCAACCAGTAGGTTCAATTTGTGCAATCGCTCCTTTTAATGCGATCGTTTCTGTAAAACCTGCTCCAAGTTTATTACCTCAAGAAACAAGTTCATGTAGTGGTGCTTCATTTTCATTTACTCCTTTAAATATTCCTACAGGTACAACATTTACTTGGCAAATACCTACCATTGCACCTTTTGGGGTAGTACAAGGTTTTACTGCAGATACATCAAATCAAGCTGCTATCAATCAAAGATTAACCAACTTAAGCATCGACTATGCTTCTGCAACATATTCAGTTATTCCAACTAGTAATGGTTGTATTGGAAATAGTTTTAAATTAAAAGTAAACGTAAATCCAATACCAACAACAAGAATAAGTGGTCCAGCAGGAATATGCATCAATGGAGTTGATTCAATTTTAGTAAATTTTTCTGGAACTGGTCCATGGTCGTTGAGTTGGAACGATTCAAAAAATGGATTACCTACAACACTAGTTGATATTAAAACATCACCATTTACAATTTATCAACCTTCATTACCCAATGCAAGTACTTACACTTTTAAATTGCTTCGAGTAAAAGATGCTTATTGTTCAAATGATACTAGCACAGTTTCATTAACACAAGATTTGTATGTGTTACCTACCGATACAATAGTTGCAACAAGTGGAACTCAATTATGTGTAGGAAAAACTTTACCATTAACTTTAAATGCAATGAGAGCAGGATACCAATGGTTTAGAAATGATACATTGGTAGTAGGTGCTAAAAGTGTAGTATATGATGCACTTTTACCTGGTTTATATACTGCTGCTACATTGAATTCATTTGGCTGCTATGGAAGAACAACCAATTCAATTAGAATGGTTCAAGTGTTTAATAATCCGGTGATCAATTTTTCTTATGATAGCACTTGTATGAATGTGATTACCAATTATAAAAATATTTCAGATACTACATCTGCTGGCGCAGTAACTTGGAAATGGATTTTTGGAGGGAAGGATTCAATACAGGGATACAATGCTAAATATGCATTTAATAGTGCTGGTACTCAAAATGTAAAATTATATGTATCATCTGCTTATTGCGGGTATTCAATATTTAAAGATTCCAATATATTAATTAGAAGACCAGAAGCTAATAAAATATTGTCACCGGTATTTACTTATAAAAATACAGCCACTCAATTAATGGCAAGAACATTTACTGGAGCAAGTTATACTCATAAATGGGTTCCTTCTTATGGTTTAGATAATCCTTATATCATTAATCCAATATTTAATTTTAATGATAATGTAACTTATGCTGTTAAAGTAATTTCTGAATATGGCTGCACAACCACCGACTCATTAAGGGTACAAGTATTTGAACAAGGGCTGATTGATATTTTTGTACCTAAATCTTTTTCTCCAAATAGAGATGGAGCTAATGACCAACTATTTGTTTATTTAGCTGGAATTAAAGAATTGCGCTACTTTAAAATTTATAATAAATATGGACAATTGGTATTTGAAACAAAAAATTCAGAAATTCCATGGGAAGGAAAAGTAAATGGTACTGATCAACCACTTGGTGCTTATGTTTGGATAGCTGAGGGTATTGATATAAATGGAAAAATTGTTGCTAAGAATGGATCTGTAATGCTGTTAAGATAAATGCCAATGTTACATAGTTTAAAAATATTTTTCATCACTTTAATTGGATTTTTTAGTTCGATAAATTATGTATTGGCACAAGATCCAAATTTTTCTCAATTCTTTTCTTCTCCTTTATCCATAAATCCTTCACTAGCAGGAAATGGTGATAATAAATGGAGAGCTATGTCTAATTTTAGAAATCAATCTTTGGGTTTTGGTTCAAGCTATAATACTAAATCAGTTTCAATAGATGGAAAAGTTCGTCAAGTTGAAGGCTCACCCAATTATGTTGGTGTTGGGTTAATGTTTTTGCAAGATGATGCAATGGATGGCGCATACAAGAATACGAATGTTTCTTTACATGCAGCAGTTCATGTAGGATTAGATAAAGATGAGATACATGGCTTGTCTGGAGGATTGGGGGTTATTTATAATAAAACAAATATTTACTTTGATCAATTAACTACTGGTCAGCAACTAGCTTCATCCGGATTTAATAGAGCATTACCTTCTGGAGAACCAGGGCTAACTAATATACCAGGCTTTTCTTCAGTTTGTGCTGGTTTAACTTATACATTTACAACCGATGAAATGGTAGCTGATTTTGGAATAGCAGGTTACCGATTCTTTAAATCGAAACAAAGTGTTTATGCAGATGGGGATCAATTTAATAACCCTAGATACGATGCACATTTTAGTATAGGTAAATTATTAAGTGATCAATTGGATATTAATTTTAATGGGTTATATCAACTGCAAAGTGGCATTAGTGGTTTTATTGGTGGAGGCCATTTAGGTTTTTCACATTCAGATAATCCTGAATCTCCTAGGAAATTAAATTTAGGCGCGTACTATAGAATTGGAGATGCAATAATTCCTTATGCTGGCTATGTTTTTAAGGACTTTCAAATTGGATTTACTTATGATGTACGAATGAATTCTTCTAAAGATGGGGCAGTTTCTGCCAATATTTATGAACTCTCTTTAATTTATAGAAATTATAAGTCAAGTAAAAATCCGTTGCTCTGGTAAATATAGTTTAATACATTATTTCATTGCTTGATCAATATCTCAACTCTTCTTTTGCAGTATTAGAATTTATCGTTAAAATTGTTGTACAAATAAAATGTATATACTATGGATGCTGCTATTCAGGAAAGAATTGATATTTGGTTAAACGGAAACTATGATTCAGTAACAAAATCAACTATTGCTGATCTTCAAAAAAGTAATCCAGATGAATTGGCCGATGCATTTTATCGGAATCTTGAATTTGGAACTGGTGGTTTACGTGGATTGATGGGAGTAGGTACCAATCGTGTAAATAAGTATACTATCGGAATGGCAACACAAGGTTTTGCAAATTACCTTAAAAAAACATACGGTAATGATGAAATAAAAATAGCAATTGCACATGATAGCAGAAATAATTCTCGCTTTTTTGCTGAAACTACAGCCAATGTTTTTGCAGCTAATGGGATCAACGTTTTTTTATTTGAATCATTAAGGCCAACGCCTGAATTAAGCTTTGCCATCAGAAATTTAAATTGTAAAGCCGGTGTAGTATGCACAGCATCACATAATCCTAAAGAATACAATGGCTATAAAGCTTATTGGAATGATGGCGGACAATTAGTTCCACCTCATGATAAAAATGTAATTACAGAAGTTGAAGCAATCAACAGCGTTGATGATGTTAAATGGGATGGTGGTGAGAAAAATATTAATATCCTAGGTAAGGAAATGGATGATGCTTATTTAACCATGGTTAAAGGATTAAGTGTTTATCCTGATGTTATTGCTAAGCAACATGATCTTAAAATTGTATATACACCAATTCATGGTACTGGCATTACTTTGGTTCCTGAAGTATTGAGTAGGTTTGGATTTACCAATGTTCATATCGTTGAAGAGCAAGCTACACCAGATGGGAATTTCCCAACTGTTGCATATCCAAATCCAGAAGAAAGTGAAACCATGAGTATTGGTTTACAAAAAGCTAAAACGCTCAATGCAGATATTTTATTAGGAACAGATCCTGATGCTGATAGAGTAGGTATTGGAGTAAAAAATCACAAAGGTGAATGGGTGTTAATGAATGGTAATCAAACTGCAGTATTGGCTTTTGCTTATATGATGGAAGCACGGAATGCTAAGGGTATAGCACAACCAAATGATATGGTTATAACTACTATTGTTACTACCGAAATGATTAATGAAGTTGCTAAATTTTATAAAGTAGGATGCTATAATGTACTAACTGGCTTTAAATGGATTGCCGAAAAAATTAAAGAATTAGAAGGCAAAGAAAATTATATTATAGGCGGTGAAGAAAGTTTTGGTTTAATGATTGGCGATCAAATCAGAGACAAAGATGCAATAAGCGCAGTTGCATTAATGTGCGAAATGGCTGCATACGAAAAAAATAAGGGGAAAAGTCTATTCGATAAAATGATTGAACTCTATCTTCAATTTGGTTTTTATTACGAAACATTAATAAGTATTACCAAAAAGGGAATGAATGGACAAAAAGAAATTGCTGATATGATGGATGGATACAGAAATAGTCCTCCAAGCTTAATTAATAAAGTTGCTGTTGTTACATTACTTGACTATCAATTACAGGTAGGGAAAAATTTATTAACAGGGGAGACCTGGAAAATTAATTTACCAAAAAGCAATGTATTGCAATTTATAACTGCCGATGGTAGTAAAATTTCAGCACGACCATCAGGAACTGAACCTAAAATAAAATTCTATTTCAGTGTTAATACAACTTTAGCTTCTAAGGAAGATTTTGATGTAAAACAACAAGAGTTGAACAATAAAATAGAAGGGATTATTAAGAGTATGCAACTCGGATAATTCTTTAAATCAGTATATTCGCCCAATGTCGCCAGAGAGAATTTATTCTGATAGTTTTCAGCACAAAGGAATGCGCCGTATTTTAATTGATATTTTACGGGAGAAAGGGATTAGTGATGAAGGGGTATTAGATGCAATGAATAAAATACCTCGTCATTATTTTTTAGATTCTGCATTCGATAAAATTGCCTATGAAAACAGGGCTTTTCCAATTGCAGCAGATCAAACTATCTCTCATCCATATACTGTTGCTTATCAAACACAACTATTACAAGTTAAAAAAGGAGAAAAGGTTTTAGAAATAGGAACTGGAAGCATTTATCAAACTACTATTCTTGCCGAAATGGGCGTTCAATCAGTATTTACTATTGAACGGCAAAAAAAATTATACGAAGAACAAAAGTTATTTTATTTTTTCAGGAAACAATATCCAAATATAAAATTTTTTTATGGCGATGGTTTTCAAGGATTACCTACATATGGACCTTTCGATAAAATAATTATCACTGCTGCAGCGCCATTTATTCCGCCTAAATTAATTGAACAATTAAAGCCTGGGGGTTGTATGGTAGTTCCAGTAGATGAAGGAGAAGTGCAACGAATGTTGCGCATTAACAAGTTAATAGATGGCTCTGTGGTTGAAGAATCTTTTGAAGAATTTTCTTTTGTACCAATGCTTACTGGTAAAAATCAATAAAAAAAATCCGGAATAAGTTTTCTAATTCCGGATCTCATTTTCAATTTGTTTATTCGTTATTGTTGAATCATATCCATTCCACCACTTTGGTCTGCTTTGGTATTTTTTCTCTTGAATAAAGTAGCATCGAATTTTCCAAAACGATAGCTGAAATTCAAACGTAAAACCTGAGGATCTCTTCTTCGTTGACTGGTTTGATTAAAGAATGAACTTTCTGAATAGTTCTGAGATAGTTGGGTTCTAAATATATCACTCATACTTAGAGTTAAATTAGCAGTTCTTCCTTTTTTCCAAACAAAATCTTTTCTAATAGCTATATCTACCCCATATCTTGGTAAGTTATATCCTTGAGCTCCAGATTGCGGTCCACCTCCCCACATCATACCGCCACCGCCTCTACCACCACCACCACTTTGTGGTAGAACTGTTTTTCCTTGATAGTCTCCGCTTAATTGAATAGATAAAGTTTTTGCAACTTTAAATGTATTGTTCATTTTAGTAAAAAAACTCCATTGTTCTTGAATTAAATCTGGTTGTCCAGGAACGCTTGCATTGATTCTTGAATTAAAAATATTCAAGTTTGCAGTTATTTCCCACCACTTTGTAATCTGCGTTTTTTCTGTTAATTCTAAACCGAATGAAGTAGCGTTGTTTGCATTAATATAAGTACTAAAAAAAGCACTATCAGTTGGAACCAATGCATTCTTATCGCGATATACATATCGAGTTATTAAATCGGTTGTGTGTTTAACAAAAAGCGTTGCTAAGAAGTTAGCACCTTTTTTGTAAGCATTGTTCCACGACATTTCAAATGAATTAGTAAATTCTGGCTTTAAACCC
>JBKJQV010000069.1:0-4451 GCA_046593815.1 Sediminibacterium sp.
TTGGAGTAAACGATCTATTGAATTATCTCCTATCTCAGCATATTATGATACTTTGGCACATCTCTTTTATTTATTAGGTTTTTATGCTGAAGCAGAAAGTACTCAAGAGAAGGCAATTGATTTGGCTAAACAAACAAAGCAGGACATGAAAAAATTTCAAGATGAGTTGTCGAAAATAAAGAATAAGACCTTATAAAAATAGATAAATAGTAACAGTTACTTTTTATACTATGTTTAACCTCAAATAAAGACAAAATATCCATCCTAAAAATTCGACATTAAGTGTTACTTTTGCCGCCGAAAAACAGCGTACGCAATGATAAGTGCAAGAAATGTAACCCTAGCTTATGGCAAGAGGGTATTGTTTGATGAAGTGAATATCAACTTTATTAAAGGCAATTGTTATGGAGTAATAGGGGCAAATGGTGCAGGAAAATCGACTTTCTTGAAGATTTTAAGCGGTGAAATTGAGCCAAACAAAGGAACTGTTGAAATTACTCCGGGGGAAAGAATGGCTGTTTTAAAACAAAATCAGTTTGAATTTGATAATTGCACAGTGCTCAACACTGTATTAATGGGCCATAAAAGATTATGGGATGTAATGCATGAAAAAGATGCACTTTATGCCAAAGAAGATTTTACCGAAGCTGATGGAATGAAAGCAGGTGATTTAGAAGCTGAATTCGGAGAAATGGGAGGATATGAAGCTGAAAGTAATGCGGCGAGCTTTTTAAATAGTCTTGGTGTACATGATGAAATGCACCAAAGCCTCATGAGCGATATCCCAAGTAATTTTAAGGTTCGTGTATTATTGGCGCAAGCCTTATTTGGAAGTCCAGATATTCTATTATTAGATGAGCCTACCAACGGTTTGGATATTGAAACTATAGGTTGGTTAGAGAATTTCTTAGCCGATTACGAAAACATCGTTTTGGTGGTGAGTCACGATCGTCACTTTTTAGATACTGTATGTACCCATGTTGCAGATGTTGATCGCTCTAAAATAAAAACCTTTACAGGTAACTATACTTTCTGGTACGAAAGTAGCCAGTTAATGAGCCGCCAAATTAACGATAAGAATAAAAAGAATGAAGATAAGCGTCAAGCTTTGTTAGACTTTATTGCTCGTTTCTCTGCCAACGCTTCTAAAAGTAAACAAGCAACTTCTAGAAAGAAAGCTTTGGAGAAATTAACGATTGAAGAAATTGAACCATCTAACAGAAAATATCCTGGTATTATTTTTCAACCATTGCGTGAAGTAGGTAACCAGATTTTAAATGTTGAAAATCTTTCTAAATCTGTTGATGGAAGAAAACTGTTTGATAAAGTATCTTTTAGTGTAAACAAAGGAGAGAAAATTGCATTTTTAAGTAAAGATCCATTAGCAATTACTTCATTCTTCGAAATTATTTCTGAAGATGCTAAATATGATGGTGGTAAATTTGAATGGGGTACAACCATTACAAAAGCTTATTTACCTCAAGAGAATCATGAATTTTTTACAGCAGGATTATCTTTAATGGATTGGCTTCGTCAATATGTGCCTGCACATGTAACAGATGCAGATGAGCCTTTTATCAGAGGGTTCTTAGGAAAAATGTTATTTAGTGGCGATGACATTCAAAAGAAAACAAATGTACTAAGTGGAGGAGAAAAAGTACGATGTATGTTGAGCCGTATGATGTTGCAAAATCCAAACCTTGTAATATTAGATCAACCTACCAATCACTTAGACTTAGAAAGTATTCAAAGCTTTAATGAAGGTTGTCAAACTTTTCCGGGCATTGTATTCATTACTTCACATGACCATACATTTATGCAAACCGTTGCCAATAGAATTATTGAGCTAACGCCTAAAGGAATTATTGATCGTCTAACTACATTTGATGAATATATGGAAGATAGCAGGGTAAAAGAATTGCGAACAGAAATGTATAGCTAGCTTTTTAATCGTATCTTACTTATATAAATGATTTATTCATGATAAGAGTATCGATTGTATACCTCCTTATTGTATTATTTGCAATTAATGGTATTTGTCAGTCTTCATTTATCAGTAATCAGTTAAACTATCCCCGAGTTGCAAATGCATTTAAAGAAAAAGAAGATTCACTAAAAATTCAATTAAGTCATAAAGGGATTAATTGGCCAGTAAAGCAATTGTACATCAGAAGTTTTAAATATGATAGTCAGCTTGAAGTCTGGGCTAGAAACAATGATAAAGAATCTTTTACTTTATTTAAAACTTATAAGGTTTGTGCATTGTCTGGTACTCTTGGGCCAAAAAGATTTGAGGGAGATTACCAGGTTCCAGAAGGGTTTTACTTTATTAATGCTTTTAATCCTAATAGCAACTATCACTTATCACTTGGGATAAATTACCCGAATGCCTCAGACATAATTAAATGTAAAAGCATCAATCCTGGAGGCGATATTTACATTCATGGATCATGCACTACTGTAGGTTGTATTCCATTGCAAAATCAACAGATAGAAGAGTTGTATATATTAACTGCTTATGCATTTAATGGGGGACAGCAATTTATTCCTGTACATATTTTCCCCATTAATTTTAATAACTCCAAAAGCTTAACCATATTACAAAAAGCGATGAATGATGATGAGCGCTATAAATATTTTACGAATCAGTTAAAAATAGTTTTCGATTTTTTTGAATCAACAAAAAGAATTCCTTTAATTGGAATAAATAGTAAAGGCGATTATGAAATGCTCACTTCAACTATTCAGTAGTTCTATAAATCATTTGAATTGTTTCTGGAGTTTGTTGTTGAAGAATTGAAGTTTTTCCTGCACTTAATTTTTCTATTGATGCTTTGCTGTAATGCCTGATAGTTAATAAACTCAACTCTTTTTCTATCTGCACATCAAAAAAACTACTTGCTTCCTGTGCAAAAATATCAATTTTAGAAGCATGATTATCTAAACAAAGCTGAAGGCTAATCGCCCCAGTTTGTATTAAATTGGGCTTTATTTTTATTTTAGCAAAAAGACGGTATAAAAAGCTCATTGGTTCTTCTCCAATAAATGAAAAATCATGTGTGCTTAAGTGTAACAAAACCTGATCTTTTTTTATTACAATAATAGGAGGTAGATTTTTTTTACTTTTCTGATGAATGATAGTGCCAGTTAATTGTGGATCTATAAAGGATTTAACCAACAATGGAATATTTTTATTTTGAAGTGGTTTTATTGTTTTAGGGTGAATTACTTGAGCTCCATAAAACGACATTTCAATTACTTCTGTAAAACTAAGCGCATCAATTAGTTCGGCTTCAGGAAATGTTTTTGGGTCGGCATTCATTACACCTTCTACATCTTTCCAAATAGTTACACTTTCTGCGTTGAGGATGTTTGCAAAAACTGCCGCTGTATAATCACTTCCTTCTCTACCTAATGTTGTACTTTCATTATCATCTGTAGCACCTATAAAACCTTGCGTGATAGTAATTTTATTGTTATTTTTTAAAACAACTTCTTCTATTTTTTCAGTTGAATATTTCCAATCAATTACGGCATCTCTAAAATTATTATCGGTTCTAATTAAATCTCTAACATCAACCCATAAATTATTAATGCCTTCTTGATTTAAGAAATGACTAATGATGCAAGTGCTCAATAATTCTCCAACACAAACGATCTGATCATAATAATAATCATAATTACGAACAGGTTTATCGTGCAAAAGCCACTCAATTTCTGTAAAGAAATCATTCAATTGTAAATAACAATTATTATAATTTTTAATGAGTAAATATTTAGCTACAGTTAAATGTTGCTGTTTAACTACCTCAAATAATTGCAAAGCGTTATCTTGTCTTCCTTCAAAAAAAGCATCGACCACTTTTTCAAGTCCATTGGTGGTTTTGCCCATAGCCGAAATGATGATTACCAATTGGTCGTTGGGATATAATTTTACTATTTCTTTTAATACTTTTATTCTCTCTACACTATTTGCACTGGCACCCCCAAATTTGAATATTTTCATAACTTTTAAAAAAGGATCATTTGTTGAATGAAAGATGCAAATATACGAGGTGAAAACTGCCCAAAAAATCTCCTCCATTTAACTGTAGCTTACTATCTTTATGCAAACGAACAGCCTCTTATGAATGTAAATAGAAAAGTACTCACATTAGATGAATTTACTTTACAGCAATTAAGGCAGTTTCCTACAGCTACAGGTGAACTGAGTAGACTTTTAAGGGACCTTGCCCTTGCTGCCAAAAGAGTAAATGTAGAAGTAAATAAAGCCGGATTAGTTGATATTCTTGGCGATGATGGAAGTATAAATGTTCAGGGCGAAGACGTAAAGAAGCTCGATACATTTGCTAATAACCAGTTTTTAGGAGTGTTAAAGCATGGAATTAGTTGTGCGGGAGTTGGAAGTGAAGAGCTAGATGATTTTGTTGTATTTGATGATGAAATTAGCA
>JBKJQV010000272.1:0-4968 GCA_046593815.1 Sediminibacterium sp.
AGTCATATTCATCAAGTATATCATACTGCAACTTTGCACTCAAAGATGAGTGGTAGCTTTCCAAAAGATTGGTCATTAGCAGAACCAATTCAAATAGAAACAATTAATTCTATTAGAAATGCATTGAAAGGTGAAAAAATTCAATATCCTATATTACCTAATTTGAATAATAAAATTGGCGAAGCAGAAGGAGTTTTAGTTGGCGGAAATTTAAAAATTTTAGAAAACATGAGTGGTTCAATTTCCTCAATTGATACAATTGGGAAAATTCTTTTTGTTGAAGATGTAGGTGAGCCTCTGTACAATATTGATAGGATGTTTTGCAATCTGAATCGTTCTGGTAAGTTGAATCAATTAAAAGGATTAATTGTTGGTAGTTTTACCAATATAAAACCCGATAACCCTGATGCACCATTCGGAAGAGATATTTATCAAATTGTAAAAGAAAGAACTGCAGGTTTTGATTATCCAATTTGTTTTGATTTTCCAGTAGGTCATCAGAAAAATAATTTTGCATTAAAATGTGGTATCAAGCATAAACTTGATGTACAAAATGATGCTGTTTCGTTTAATGAAATTGATTAGTAAGTAGGATGATTAAAATTCCACCATACTTAAAAAAGGGAGATACAATTGGTATAACTTGTCCCGCAGGTTTTATGGAAGCCAAAAACGTACAGACTTGTATTCATACGCTACAAAGTTGGGGTTATGGAGTAATGGTTGGAAAAACTATTGGAAGTAAATCAACTACATATTTTAGTGGAACTGATGAAGAAAGGCTTGATGAATTGCAAGCAATGTTAGATGATAAAAATATCAACGCTATTTTATGTGGAAGAGGCGGTTATGGAGTAAGCAGGATTATTGATTCACTCGATTTTAAGCAATTCAAAAAAAACCCTAAATGGATAATTGGTTTCAGCGATATCACTGTTTTACACGGACATCTACATCAGCAAATTAAAGTTGCATCATTGCATGCTCCAATGGCCAATGCTTTTAATGAGGGAGGAGCTAATAATATATATGTTCAGTCTTTAAAGAATGCATTAAAAGGGATAAAGTTGAATTACAAAGCTGAAACACATTCATTTAACCGAACAGGTAAATGTAATGGCGAATTGATTGGCGGAAACCTTGCAATAATTGCTCATTTATGCGGATCAAAATCTAGTTATGTTGCAAAAGATAAAATATTGTTTATAGAAGATATTGGTGAATATATTTATAATATTGATCGAATGATGATTCAACTAAAAAGAGCTGGATTATTACAGCAGTTAAGTGGATTAATAGTAGGAAAATTTTCTGACACTAAAAATACTTTGAGGCCATTTGGGCAAAGCGTTGAAGAGATTATACTTCAACATGTTTCTAAGTACTCATATCCTGTATGTTTTAATTTTCCTGTTAGCCATGAAGAAGAAAATGTTGCTTTAAAAATTGGGTTATTACATACACTTTCTGTATCCAACAAAATGGTAACCTTAAAAGAACAATGATCAATATTATTGTTTTAAAAGACTATCTAATTTTTGATGCATTATTGGAAAACTATTGAGGTTATTATGAGTTCCATTTTCAATAATTATAAACTCATCTAGAGGTTTTAATTTACTCTTTAATTTAAATGCGTTATTCAATGCAATAAGCTCATCGTTGGTTCCATGAAAAATGCTGATTGGTGCAGTAACTTTTGAAATAAATTCATAAGTAGGCAATTGATAGTGAATCATCCTTTTAACTGGGTACATCCAGAGCCAATTATTTACTAAAGAAGCTAATCCATAATAAGGTGTTTCTAATATTAATCTTTTGCAATCTCTTATAGACGCAAGTTGAGTGGCAATTCCTGTACCTATCGATTTTCCATAAATAATAATAGAACTAGGTTGGTAATTAACCCTTGCTAGCTTATACAATTGTAAAGATTGTTCATAAAGAATTGCTTCAGTTAATTTTCCAGTTGATTTTCCAAATCCAGGATAATCAATCATCCAAACTGCATAATTATTTTTAGTGAAATTTTTAGCAAAAAGTTCATAGTGACTAATATTCGTTTGATTACCATGAAAATAAAGTACAACACCTTTAGAGATAGAATCTGGTACAGGAAATTGAATAATATTAATATTAGTTTCAGCATCAATAGGAATGAATAACTCTTTGTAAGGTTGATTAAAGTTGTATACACTATCTTTTTGAACCACAACTGGATGAAATAATAATAGATCTTGTAAAAGATAAAGCACTATACCTATAATTGCATATACGACTATTATGATTTTGGTCCATTTTACTATTTTCTTTCTGTTCACTTTATAAAGGTTGATTCAAATGGTACATTAATATTTTAAAATATCGCGAATAAAATTATGGTATTCTGGATAGGAGGGTAAATTATTATGACCGCCTCCATGAATACGGATAAGTGTTATTTTATGAGGATTAAACTGTTGTAATTTTTCGCTGTGTTTTATCGGTATTAGCCAATCTTTCGTACCGTGTATAATATAGGTATGACAATTTACTTTTTTGATCCATTGATCGGTTTGTAATTTAAATCGCAATGTGAGTCGATGTGGAATAAAAGGAGTGAAACGTTCAGCTACTTTAATAAAACTATAATAAGGAGCATCAAGTATAAGGTAACGAGGCTTGTTGTCTGCAGCTATTTTTGTTGCAAAACCGCTTCCCAAACTTCTTCCGTAAACAAGTATATGATTTTCATGATATTTTTCTTTCAAACGTTCATAAACAAACTGCATATCAGCTAACATTGCTTTTTCACCTCTTTTTCCTGTACTTTTTCCAAAACCTCTATAATCAACTAAAACCACATCATATTGAAATCTAAAAAAATCTTTGGCGTATTTTGCCCAACCTTTAATACTTCTAGAATTGCCATGAAAATAAAGAATTAAACCTTTTGGCTCTGAAACATAAAAGTGTAAACCATTTATTCTTACCCCTGGTTCTATATCAAAAAAAAGTTCTTGAAATGGGGCATCATATTCAAACTTAAAATCTTGACGTAATTTTTCTGGTTTAAAAATTAAACGCTCTTGAACCAGATAACCAATGATGATAATTAATAAGTACCCAATGATTATATAAATAAGAGTTGGCGACAGATAGCTATTATTAAATATTAAAAATAGATGCGATTAATTGGTTTATTCAAAATCACTTTCATCTACAAATATTCTTTTGAGGTTCAATTTAGAAACAGGTGCAACAATTAACGGAAATTTTTCTACTGTTACATTGCTTGGATCTAGTCCAAAACCTCTCTCTTCTCCTAAACTAATTTCTTTTAGCCAGAAATACAATTTCATTACAATTCTTTCAAAAATTGGTAATTCGTTATCTTGACTTAAATATTTTTCCAAAACAATGAATTGAAAATCTCCTACAATATTATTTTTTTCTAAGCTTTCGTATCGGCTAGTAATATTAACTTCTTTGTTTTTTACCAACTCTTCTACCACTTTTCGAAACATTAAATTTATTCTTTGTTCTACTCTAAAACCTACTCTGAACTCTATTCTTATTATATCATTTGGAATGATGTGATGAACCGAATATTCTGAGGTATAAGGATCATCCAAAACATCTACGTGCACAAACCAATATATATCGGAACGTTTTGGTTTTTTATTAAGTATAGAGTAAATGATTTTATGCTCAATTTCATTAGGGTTATTGGCACTTGTCATATATACCAAATGGGTAGCATGTTTAGGAATGGTTTTGTCGTTACTCAATTCCTGAATCATATGAATATAATGTTCTAATCGAACAAATTCAATGTATCGATTCTTAATTTTTCTACTTCTAAACCAAACATACATAACTGCAAATAATCCTCCGCCAACTATAAAAGTTACGTAACCTCCATGCATAAATTTTTGAAGATTAGCAATAAGAAAAGCTATTTCAATGCTCAGGTATACAATCAGATAAATATAAATCCAAATTGAAAAAACACGTTTACTTACTAGGTAATTGGCAAATAATATCGAAGTACTAATCATGCACAACGTAATTGCCAAACCATAAGCAGCACCCATATTGGCAGATTTTTGGAAGTATACAACAATACCAACACATCCAATAAATAGTAACAAATTGATTCCAGGAATATACAATTGCCCTTTTTCTTCAGTTGGGTAATGTATTTTCATTTTAGGCCATAGGTTTAATCTCATCGCTTCACTTATTAAAGTGAATGAGCCTGATATTAAAGCCTGACTGGCGATTATAGCTGCTAAAGTTGAAATGACGATACCAGCTAACTTAAACCATTGAGGCATAATGCCAATAAATGGATTAAAGCCATTTGCCATTATTTCATGTGGTATAGTTTGATTTTTATAGTTGGCTAATAGCCAAGCTCCTTGACCTAAATAGTTTAGTATTAAACTTGTTTTTACAAAAATCCATGAAACCCTTATATTTTCTTTGCCACAATGCCCTAAATCACTGTATAAAGCTTCTGCTCCAGTGGTACATAGAAAAACAGCGCCAAGTAGCCAAAATCCTTTTGGATATTTAGTCAGTAATTCTACAGCATAATGTGGACTAAATGCTCTGAATACATTCATATCATCTAACAAATGGCTGCCACCTAAAACCGCCAACATGGTAAACCATAGTGCCATCATTGGCCCAAAAAACTTTCCGATTGATGCAGTGCCAAATTGTTGAACAACAAATAGTAAACTAATTATACTTATTACAATAATAATAATGGTGCTTTGTTGAATATCTTTTAGAGCTGTCAACTGCTTTAATCCCTCTATGGCAGAGGTTACAGTAATTGGTGGAGTAATAATTCCATCTGCTAAAAGGGCTGCTCCGCCTAACATTGCTGGAACAACTAACCATTTCCGTCTTCGTCTAACTAGAGCATATAAGCTAAAAATACCCCCTTCTCCTTTGTTGTCGGCATTTAAAGTAAGT
>JBKJQV010000238.1:0-2886 GCA_046593815.1 Sediminibacterium sp.
TGTTAATTTTCTTGAGGTATCATACCTTCCTACCATATCCATATTAATCATATAGTTTGGTATAACAATAGTAGTTGGATTATCTAACCAGTATTTGCTTCCAAATAAACCTAATTCTTCACCCGAAAAATGAATGATTAAATAATTATTATTGGATGGAGATTTTATCATCAACTTTCTTGTTAACTCAATCAATGCAGCAGTACCACTTGCATTATCATCTGCACCATTATGAATAATATGTCCAGTATCTAACGCATTTTTATCTTCGCCATAGCCTAAGTGATCGTAATGTGCTCCAAGTATTACTGTATTAACAGCATTATTGTTAATATAACCTACAATATTTCTGGCTTTGCGAATTTTATTTTCGAATGAAACATTTAAATCAATATTTACAGATGCGGTAAAATCATTCAAATGTTTTTTTAATCCTTCTTTAGTAATGTAAATAACTGGAATTGATAAAGCAGCAGACTGATCATTTTTATTGTACTGAATATTATCTACTATAGTTGAAGTATTAAATATAAATAATGCGGTAGCTTTTTTAGCAGCTGCAGCATTTGCTTCTTTTTTAATAACCTCTTCTATATCAAAATGAATATTGGCTTTATTTTCTTCAAGGATTTCCGAAATATCCTTAAACCATGGTTGATTGGTTTCGCTCAAAGCCACAGCAGGATTACCTTTAGCCGATTTAGATGCGCTAAATGCTAATGGAAAATAATCATCAATTAACTGTAAAATTTTTTCATCCAATTTTAAATAAGTAGTAGGTGCAATTTGTTTGCCTTCTTTAATTTCAAATTCCTGAATGTATCCATTATTTCCTTTTGGCGTTAATCCTATCTTTTTGTATTGATCAACTATATATTCCATTGCCATCAATTCTCCTTTTGTTCCAGTTCTTCTGCCCTCCAATTGATCGCTAGCTAAATATTGAATATGCTTTTTAAGATTTGATACAATAACTTCATTTTCTTTTTCGGCTGCTAAACGAAGTTTTCTCTTTGATTGAGCATCTAATAAACAAGGTAAAATAATAAATACAGCAACCCATTTTCGCATAAAAACTAATTATTGTACAAAAGTAAGTGGATGAAGGTATATTCTGTTCCCAAACTCGTAACCTTATACAATTTCTTGCAGCTACTTTTGCAACCTGGCAAATCAAAAATACCATATAGCATTAGTAGGAAACCCCAATAGTGGTAAAAGTTCGTTATTTAATGCCTTAACAGGATTAAATCAGCAAGTAGGAAACTTTCCTGGAGTTACTGTTGATAAAAAAACTGGCGCTTATTCTATTGAAAACAATAAAGACACCGAGCTAATAGATTTACCAGGCACTTACAGTTTATATCCCCGTCGTTCTGACGAATGGGTGGCTTACAAAGTAATGATGGGCGCCGATAAGGAGGTTAAAGCTGATATGATATTATTGGTTGCCGATGCCAGTAACTTAAAAAGAAACCTTTTGTTTTGCAGTCAAATTATAGACTTAAAGATTCCCGTTGTAATGGCGCTAACCATGAACGACCTTGCAATTAAAAAAGGAATTAAAATAGACGTTGTTGGTTTAGAAAAAGAATTAGGAATACCGGTTGTTGCAGTTAACCCCAGAAAAAACAAAGGATTAGGCGAACTTAAAAAAGCCATTACGCTTTTAACTAAAACAAGCGCGGCATCATGTAAATTGAATAACGATTTTATTGAAATTGATCAGTTAGCAACAACAGCAATTGAAGAGGTTCAAGAGATATTTCCTGAAATAAGTAAATACGCGGCTATTCATCATTTAATTAATTATGAAGAGCTGGACATAAATAATAATCACGCAAGTATTTCAGCAATAGTTGCAAAAAATAATTTCAACCCTACAAAAACACAGGCAGAAGAAATTATGCATCGCTATACACATATTAGGCAAATAATGAAGCTATGTGTAATTGAACCAGGTCCATTAGAGAAAAAAATGTACAGCGATAAAATAGACAACATTTTATTACATCGCACTTGGGGTTATATCATTCTATTAGCAGTTTTGTTTTTATTATTTCAAAGTGTATTTGCAATAGCCAAATATCCAATGGATGGAATTGAATATGCTTTTGCAAAAATTAGTAGTTGGCTTTCAAATCATTTAGCGGATGGATGGGCAAACGATTTAATAGTAAATGGATTAGTGGCTGGCCTTAGTGGAATTTTTGTTTTTGTTCCACAGATAATGATTTTATTTGGACTTATTACTATGCTAGAAGACAGTGGATATATGGCTCGTATAGGTTTTTTGAGCGATAGACTAATGCGTAAAGTAGGTCTCAATGGCAAAAGTGTAATGCCAATGATCAGCAGTTTTGCATGTGCAGTTCCTGCCATAATGAGTGCAAGAAATATTGAAAATAAAAAAGAAAGGCTACTCACTATTTTAGTAACTCCATTAATGAGTTGTAGTGCAAGATTACCGGTGTACACTATTTTAATTGCTTTGGTAATTGATGATCATTATTATTTTGGGTTTATTAGTCTGCAAGGCTTGGTAATGATGGCATTGTATTTCTTGGGAACTTTTATGGCTTTGTTTGTCAGCTATATTTTAAAATGGTTCATTAATATAAAAGAGAAAAGTTTTTTCATTCTAGAATTGCCATTGTATCGGTCACCACGCTGGAAAAACGTTGGTATAACCATGGTTGAAAAAGCAAGAATTTTTGTAACCGATGCTGGTAAAGTAATTATGGTCATTAGTTTATTACTTTGGTTTTTAAGTTCATTCGGACCTGGTAAACAAATTGATGCGGTAAAAGATAAATATGCAGCATTGATAGAGGCTGCTCCTTTACAAAAAGATTCATTAAAGCGAATTGCTTCTGCAGAAAAATT